>JAUMXS010000039.1 GCA_030528965.1 Eubacteriales bacterium | reverse complement strand
AGGCATTAAGAGCCGTTTGGCATGGTCATCTGTTGCGGATCTGAATGATTTCCGCAAGGATGCTGACGGCGATCTCGGCGGGTGTTTTGGCGCCGATGGTGAGACCGATGGGGCAGTGGACCTCGGTGCGCATACGTTCGGGATCGAAGCCCTCTTTGGCGAGGCTTTCATAGGTGGCGTCGCGCTTGATGCGGCTTCCGATCATGCCGAGATAGCGGGGCGCGGGATTGCGCTCGAGCGCCCAGCGCAGGACGGTGCGGTCATGGGCATGGCCGCGGGTGATGATGAGGATATAAGTTCCCTTGCCGGTGGGCAGGTCGGGAAGATCGTGAAAATCGTCGAGGACGATGCACTGGCAGTCGGGGAAGCGCTGTTTATTGGCAAATTCCTCTCTGTCGTCGAGGACGGTGACCCGGAAACCGAGATTGGCAGCGAGGCGGGCGACCTCGACGGAGACATGTCCGCCGCCGAAGAGATACATGACGCTGAGCATGCCGACGGGGTCGGCGACGACGCGCTGGCCGACGGTTTTTTCACCGTGGACAGCGGCATGGAGCGGCGAGGAGAGGAGGTGCGAAAGCTTGGCATCGGCGTTTTCGGGCAGTCCGACGACCTCACCGTCCACATTGGCGGCGAGGAGGAACGGAAGGGCGGCGTCGGCGTTCTGATCGATGACATAGAAGAGCCAGGAGGGGATACCGGCGGTCTCGGCGTGGGCGACGGCCTCAAAAACGGCGAGATTTCCGGCATTGGGCTCGATCCGGGCGATGAGGACTTCACAGGCACCGCCGCAGATGCTGTCGAGATCGGCATTGTCGGGATTGCCACCGGACATATCGTATTCCTCGACGCGCATGGGGGTGTTATCGGCGAGCATCTCACGGGCAATGGCCATGACGGTGCCTTCCATGGGGCCGCCGCCGATGGTACCGACGATGCGGTCGGGGAGGATGAGCATTTTCGCGCCGTTTTCACGGGGCGTGGAACCGTCCTGAGAGATAATGACGGCATAGGCGAATGCGGTATTCTGGCGGAGCAGTTCGGCCGCGGAGAAATTCAGAGTGTTTTCGGACATAAAAGATCAGACCTCGCTTTATCAGAAGTAATGCAAAAGGGGGCTGGGAAGATCAGAAGTCAAGATTGACGGCGTACTGCGCGTTGCGTTCGATCCATTCGCGGCGGGGTTCGACGTCCTCGCCCATCAGGACGGTAAAGATACGGTCGGCATTGACGGCGTCGTCGAGGGTAATGCGGCGCAGGGTACGGCGTTCGGGATCCATGGTGGTTTCCCAAAGTTCGTGCGGGTCCATTTCACCGAGGCCCTTGAAGCGGGAGATATCGACCTTGGCGTTGGGATTATCGGCACGAAGTTCATTGCTGATGCGGTCACGTTCGGGGTCGGAGAAGGCGACGCGTGTGGTTTTTCCGCGGGTGAGTTTATAGAGGGGCGGCACGGCGGAATAGACATAGCCGTGTTCGATCAGCGGACGCATATAGCGGAAGAAGAAGGTGAGCAGGAGGGTGCGGATATGGGAACCGTCGACATCGGCATCGGCCATGATGACGATTTTATGGTACCGCAGTTTTTCGATATCGAATTCCTCACCGATACCGGCGCCGAGGGCGACGATCATGGGATAGAGTTTATCGTTGCCGTAGATCTTATCGGTACGGGCTTTTTCGACGTTGAGCATTTTGCCCCACATGGAAAGGATAGCCTGGAAGCGGGAATCGCGGCCCTGGATAGCGGAGCCTGCGGCGGAATCGCCCTCGACGATATAGAGTTCGCAGAGGGAGGGGTCGCGCTCGTTGCAGTCCTGGAGCTTATCGGGCATCTGGCCGGATTCGAGGCCGGTTTTCCGCCGGACGGATTCACGGGCTTTTCGGGCGGCTTCACGGGCGCGGGACGCGGTGAGCGCTTTTTCGAGGATGGTACGGCCGACGCCGGGATTTTCCTCGAGGTATTGTTCGAGGCGCGACTGCACGACGCTGTCCACGAGGGTGCGCATCTCGGAGTTGCCGAGTTTGGATTTGGTCTGGCCCTCGAACTGGGGGTTGGTGAGCTTTACGCTGATGATAGCGGTGAGGCCTTCACGGCAGTCCTCACCGGAAACGCTTTCGCCGTCTTTCAGGATATTCATGCGGCGGCCGTAAGCGTTAAGGACGCGGGTAAGCGCGGACTTGAAGCCGGTTTCGTGCATACCGCCTTCGGGGGTATGGATGTTGTTGGCAAAAGACACGAGGATCTCATTGTAGCCGTCGTGATACTGCAGAGCGATCTCGGCCTCGGCATCCTCACGCTGGCCGGCGACATGGATGACGCCGGGATGGAGCGGGGTCTTATTCTGGTTGATAAAGGAGACGAACTCACGGATACCGCCCTCATAGCACATTTCATGCCGCTGGGGGGATTCGGGGCGGCGATCCTCGGTGGAGATATGGAGACCAGCGTTGAGGAAGGCCTGCTCGCGCATTCTGGTGTGGAGGGTCTCGTAGTTGTAAACGGTATCCTCAAACATCTCGGGATCGGGATGGAAGCGGACGGTGGTACCGGTACGGTCTGTGGAGCCGATGATCTGCATGGGCTGGGTGATCAGACCGCGGGAGAAGCGCATCTGATAGATACTGCCGTTTTTATGAACACAGACTTCGAGCCAGTCGGAGAGGGCGTTGACGACGGAGGCACCGACACCGTGAAGGCCGCCGGAGACTTTATAACCGCCGCCGCCGAATTTGCCGCCGGCATGGAGGACGGTATAGACGACCTCGAGGGCGGGCTTTCCGGTCTGTTCCTGGATATCGACGGGGATGCCGCGGCCGTCATCGGAGACACAGATGACGTTGCCTTCCTCGATGATGACCTCGATATGGGAACAATACCCGGCGAGGGATTCGTCGATGGCGTTATCCACGATCTCATAGACAAGGTGATGGAGACCGGAGGAAGAGGTAGAACCGATATACATACCCGGGCGAAGGCGGACGGCCTCAAGGCCTTCGAGGACCTGGATTTGGGAAGCGTCATATTCCTGCGCGGGATTGAAAACGGAGTCAGACATGGCAATAATTCCTTTCGGTACGGTGGTGAAAGCAAAACGGCGAAGATCCGCCGGGCGGATCGGGGGGTATTTATAAGGAGTATCTCAGAGGGAGAAGCCGCCCTGGAAACGGCGGAGAAGGGTAGCGGAACCGGGCTGACAGAGGTAGACCTGCTGTTTTCCGTCGGGCCCCTGACAGACGACGAAGGATTTGGGGAGATCCTGAGACACGGAGGTGACGGAACCGTCTGTTTCCGCGCGGCGGAGGAATTCCCGGGTGCGCCAGGCGAAGCTGGCGTTGTCCATATCGAATACCGCGATGATATCTTTGACGGGAACGGCGATATCGCTGCCGAGATGCAGATACATGGGATCAGAGCTCCTTAAATAAGAGAAGGGATGAAACGGGCGTACGAAGTTAAGGAAGGACGCCGGTGAGGTCAAAGGCGGGGATGGCGTCGGGGCCGGCGGAGGAAAGTTCCTGCACATAGGTCTGCGAAAGCGAAGAAACGGAGAGATAGTGGAGGCAGTCCTCATATTCCTCGCGGGAGAGGGGGCGGGAGAGTTCCGGAAGATCGGCGGGGGGACTGCAGGGGGTGTACTGGCTCATCAGGCTGAACAGGACGGAACCCGGCGGGAAGGCATCCGCGACCCAGTCGATGACGCAGCGGGTATTTTCCAGCTGCCCGGGCAGGACGAGATGGCGGATGAGCACGCCGGAGAGGAGCATGCCGTCTTCATCAAAGACGGGCGGGCCGACCTGCCGGAACATTTCCTGAATGGCCTCTGTGGCTACGGCGGGGTAATCGGGTGCATGGGCATAGCGGATGGAGAGCGAGGGGATCGCGAACTTCATATCGGGCATATAGATCCGGACGAGACCGCGGAGCATCCGGAGACTCGAAACGGATTCGTATGCGGAGCTGTTCCATGCGACGGGAATACCGGGGTCAAAGCCGGTGAGAGCCTCTGCGACAGCCGGGGTAAAGTGGGAAGCGGTGACGAGGTTCAGGTTATGAACGCCCTGATCCCGGAGCGAGAGGAAGATCCTGCGCAGCCGGGGGACATCGACCGGGACTCCGGCGAGGTTATCCCGCAGGGGAATGTTTTGACAGAACTTACAGCGCAGGGCGCAGCCGGAGAAAAAGACGGTACCGGAACCGCGGGAGCCGCTGATGCAGGGTTCCTCCCCGAAATGCGGAGCCGCACGGGCGACGACGGGGAGAGGGCCCTGGCCGCAGACGCCGAGATGATCGTGCGTCCGGGATACGCCGCAGCGGCGGGGGCAGATGAAACAGGCCTCATTCATGTTCGCAGTCCCGATCGTCGGAGTGAAGGAACTGATCGATGAGGAAAGAGGGCCGGTGTTTTGTTTCGAGGTAGATCTTCCCGACATATTCACCGACCACGCCGAGGGCGGTCAGGTTCACGCCGCCGACAAAGAGGATGGCGCAGAGGAGGAGCCGTGCGATGGGAAAGCCGTTTCCGAAGCAGGCTGCAATGGCGAAAATGAGAAGCAGGAGAAGCGAGAGACCGGCGAGGGCGATGCCGCCGAACAGGATGAAGCGCAGGGGCCGCGTCGTGAGGGAGGTAATACCCTCGGCGGCGAATTCAAGCATTTTCTTAAGGGGATATTTGCTTTCTCCGGCGAAGCGCTCGGCGCGCTGATATTCCACGATGGAAGTGCGGAAGCCGAGCATGGGGACAATACCGCGCAGGAAGAGATTGACTTCACCGAACTGGGCGAGGGCATCAAGCGCGCGGCGGCTCATGAGCCGGAAGTCGGCGTGGTCGTAGACGAGGTCCGCGCCGAGGAGCCGGAGAAGTTTATAGTAGGTCTGAGCGGTACCGCGTTTGAAGGCGGTATCGGTACGGCGGGAGGAACGCACGCCGTAGACGATGTCGGAGCCGTTCAGATAGTGATCGACCATGGCATCGATGGCGTTCACGTCATCCTGAAGGTCGGCATCGAGGGAGATGGTCATATCGGCGAAGGACCGGGCGGTCATGAGGCCGGCCAGAAGGGCGTTTTGATGTCCGCGGTTCCGGCTGAGACGCAGGCCCTCGAAGCGCGGGTCGGTCTCATGGAGACCGGAAATGAGTTCCCAGGTACGGTCTTTGGAGCCGTCGTCCACGAGAAGGACGCGGCTTTGGGGCGAGATCTTTCCTGCCTGGGTAAGGGAATCCAGTTTCAGGGAGAGACGGCGGGAGGTTTCCGGAAGGACTTCCTCCTCGTTATAGCAGGGGACCACGAGATACAGGATATTTTTCATACGTACATCCTTTTCGCTGAGCGGGAAAAGTGCGCTCAGGCGTCGTTACTGATTTGGTAAGGGGAAACGGTGTGCGGAAGTGCGCACCGGGAGAGATCAGTTGTGGGAGTTGATATTGCTGGTGATGTCACGGACAGCGGCGGCGACATCGGGGTCGCGGGAGATGAGGGACTCGACTTTGCGGATGGAGTTCAGGACGGTGGAATGGTTGCGGTCCTCATACTGTTCGCCGATATCCTTGAGGGAGAGGTTCGTGAGGGTGCGGATGAGGTACATGGAGACCTGGCGGGCCATGGCGGTGTTTTTACTGCGCCGCTGACCGCGAAGGTCGGCTGGGTCGAGGGAATAGTAGCGCGAAGTTTCCTCGATGATAGCGGCGGGTGTGGGGATGTACACGCCGAGGCGGATGACATCCTTGATGGCACGCTTGACGCTGTCGGTGTCGATGGCATCGTTCAGGATAGAGCGGTAAGCGGTGAGGCGTTTGACGACGCCTTCGAGCTGACGGATATTGGCGGTGACGTTCTCGGCGATGCAGAGAACGACGTTTTCATCGAGGGAGAGGCCGAGCTGAGTGGCCTTATTGCGGGTGATGGCCATACGGGTCTCGAGATCGGGGGGCTGGACGTCTGCCATGAGACCGCCTTCGAAGCGGGTGCGGAGACGTTCTTCGAGTTTGGCCATCTCCATGGGAGGGCGGTCGGCGGTGATGACGATCTGGCGGCCGGCCTCATAGAGGGAGTTAAAGGTATGGAAGAATTCCTCCTGGGTCTGGATCTTGCCGGCGATGAACTGCACGTCATCGATGAGGAGGAGATCGACATAGCGATATTTCCGGCGGAACTCGTCCTGCGTATTGTCACGGATAGAGGTGACGAGTTCATTGGTGAACTCATCGCCCTTGAGGTAGGCGATCTGGGCGGTAGGGGTATGGTCGCGGACATACTGACCGATGGCAAGCAGGAGATGGGTCTTGCCGAGACCGGAGTTGCCGTAGATAAAGAGGGGGTTATAGGCATGTCCGGGGTGTTCCGCGACACCGAGGGCGGCGGCATGGGCATACTGGTTGGAAGGGCCGACGACGAAGTTCTGGAAGGTGTACCCGGCGAAATGTTCGGCGAAGGGGTCGTTCTTACTGCCCTGGAAAGAGCTGATTTCATCTCCGGCGAGAATGGTGACATCCATTTCGGTGCAGAAAAGGTCATAGAGGGCGGAACGAATGGCGTCGGAGAAGCGATTGCGGATGATATCCCGCTTAAAATCGGTGGAAGTATGGAGAACGAGACAGTTCTCGGTCATTTCAACAGGGGAGCAGTCGGCGAACCATGTATTCATGGCGGTAGGGGTGAGGTCGGCGCCGAGTTTTTCGAGGATACCGGCCCAGATATCGTTGAGAGAGTCCATGGAGCGTCCTCCTTTTTCTGAGGCGTAAAATACAATCTTTCAAATTAATAGTATACCATAAAAAGGAGCGCAAAGCAAGCAAAAACCGGGCGGCCGGACTTTGTGAAAACTGCGGAAAAAACCGGCGTATCCCCTTAAATTTTTCCCTCATACCTTTCCCCCACGCTTGTCGCGCAGTCCTCTTCCCTCGCGCCCGTCCGGCGTGGTCTCTTTCCCTGTTTTCCCCCTGCGGCCTTTTTTCCGCGCCGCCCCATGGACGCCCTTTTTCCCGCTTATCCCACAGACCTCATTCCCCCCCGCCGTTCCGCAGCCCTTTCCCCGCTTGTCCCCCGGACCCTTTCTCCCTGCGCGCCCCTCTCATCGGCCTCGGCCGCACAAATCCTCCCGCGCGGCCTTAAAACGATGTTTAAAAAGAGCGCTGACGGCGGATACTTTCATCAGATGCCGCCCGGCGAAGGACGGCTCCGGAAAGGCGGAAAGAGGATGAAACCATTGGAAACGGCAAAAACAAGGCTCATGCCGAAGCTCATGAACATACGCCCGGCCGACGGCCGGATGAAAATATGGGAGACGGCGCTGTGCCTGGCGGTCAGCGTGACGCTCCTCACGGGAGTTCTGGCGCAGGGCGCACAGCGCAGTCTTGCGGCGGACGTTCTGCGTCTGCATGTTGTGGGGGCGTCGGACAGCGAGTTCGACCAGACGCGGAAACTGGAAGTGCGCGACGCGGTGCTGAAACAGCTTGAACCGGCGCTGGAGGGCGCGGAAGATGCAGCTGAGGTCGAGCGGATCGCGGCACGGATGCTGCCGGAGCTGAAGGAGACGGCAGAGCGCGTGGGAGGCACGGAGGCGGAAGTTTTTCTGGGCGAGAAATACTTCCCGACGCGCGATTACGGCAGTTTTTCCCTGCCCGCAGGGCGCTACCGCTCTCTGTGCATTACACTGGGCGAGGGCGTGGGACGCAACTGGTGGTGCGTGGTGTTTCCGCCGCTTTGCATGGAAGCCGCCGCAGGCCCGGAGGCGGCGCCCGCAGGGCTCACGGACAGTCAGTGGGAGATCCTGCGTGAGGATCCGGAGAACGAGGGTTACTGTCTGCGCTTCCGTGTCCTGGAATTCTGGGGGATGCTGTCGGAAAAATTTTAGAGAACAGCTATTGCGCTTTGGAATACGATGATATATAATACACTATATTAGATTATCTGGCACGGAGGCGCACAACGTGAAAAAGAAGCTTGCCAAATTTGTTCGGGTCGCGACAATACCGCCGATTGCGGCGGTGATGATGATCTTGCTCCTGCCGGAGATATTTGCGGGAGCGGCGCGCTGGAGGGCGATTTTTTTCCTCGCGGTCCTGCCGATGCTGGCTTATCCGGTCTGCTGGGTGATCCCGCCGCTGCGCCGGCGCGGGCGTGAGGCGGAACGGACGCTTGCGGTGGTGTTTTCCCTGCTGGGCTATCTGGGCGGCGCTGCGTGTGCGGTCCTGCTCGATGAGCCGCGGGATGTGCTGCTTATATATCTGGTATACCTTGCATCGGGTGCGCTGATCGCGGTATTTTCGTTCCTGCTGCGGGTAAAGGGGAGCGGACATGCCAGCGGCGTGGCGGGACCTGTGGTCATGATGGTGATCCGGCAGGGGCCGGTTTTCCTGAGCGGATTTGCGGCGCTTGCGCTTGTGTTCTGGAGTTCATTGACGCTGGGACGGCATACCTGGCTGCAGCTGGTGCTGGGCAGCATGTTTCCCATTGTTTCAATGGCGATTTTGATGCCGGTACTGTAAAAAACAGGCTGTAAGCTCCGAAAAAAAGGGATTTCCTGCGGCTGTATCAACGGGTGCAGAGAAGTGTGTATTGGTTTTCTCCGGCGGAATGAACGCCGGAGAAAATTTTTTGACTGCGAAGGAGCGAAGTGTGACGACAGCGAGGCTCACCGGAAGCGGAAGTCACGGGAGGAATATTTTGCGGCAGAGGGAGTCGGAAAGGACGGCGGATTTATTGGCAGGGAGAGAAAAAGGGTTTATTTTTGAGGAAGGATGTGGTAGATTGAAAGAATGAGAAGAAGACATATTTCGGTCTGGCAGCAGGAGCTGGACGGACTGATGGAACAATTGGAACAAGAGGGTCGGCGGCCGCGGCTTTTGCTGCATGTATGCTGCGGGCCCTGTGCGTCGTATGTACTGGAATGTCTGGAAAGGTATTTTGACATCACGCTGTGGTACAGCAACAGCAATATTCTCCCCGAAGAGGAATATGAAAAGCGGCTGTATTGGCTGCGGAAGCTGCTGGAGATCACCGGGCGCACGGAGAGTGTTGCTCTGATGACGGACGGGTATGAGCCGGAAAAGTTTCTGCAGCTGGCTGCGGGACGGGAACAGGAAAAAGAGGGCGGAGAGCGCTGCAGAGCCTGTTTCCGGATGCGGCTGGAGAAAACGGCGCAGGAAGCCCTGCGGGGCGGATATGAGTATATCGGCACGACGCTGACGGTCTCGCGGCACAAGAACGCGGAAGTCATCAACGGAATTGGCCGGGAACTGGCGGAAATGTATGGAGTAAAGTGGCTGCCGGCGGATTTCAAGAAGCGCGGCGGCAGCGATAGAAGCTCGGCGCTGGCCGAGCAGTACGGACTGTACGAGCAGACGTACTGCGGCTGCGGAATGGGGAGATAGATGGTATTGTGGACATAAGGAGAAAAATGATCGTGCCTGCATTGGTGGGCGCGCTGTATGCGGGTATGACGCTGATATTGATGCCGATCAGTTACGGACCGATGCAGTTTCGGGTGTCGGAGGTACTGTGTGTACTGCCGTATTTTCTGCCGGAGACGGCCTGGGGTCTGTGGATCGGATGTGTGATAGCGAACATATACAGTGCGTACGGGATCCTTGACATAGTATTTGGCTCGCTGGCGACGCTGGGCGCGGGATTGTGTACGGCGCGGATCGGAAAACGCTGGCGGGAAACGGGAGAAGAGCCGCGGCTTCTGGAATGCACGGCGGCGTGTCTGATGCCTTCGTTGTGGAACGGGGTGATCATCGGCGGGATCCTGGCCTGGACGCTGACGCCGGGGACATTGGTTTCCGGCTGGGTGCTGATGGGCGGCCAGATCGCGCTGGAAGAGACGGCGGTGATGCTGATCGGCGGACTGTTTCTGATGAGACAGCTGATGAAAAACGGCCGTTGGCTGGGACTGCTCCGCGGGCAGAATTCCGTCGCGGAGCGATAGAGAAACGAAAAGCGGCAGGAACGGGAAACACGGATGAAGTGAAGTTCAGGGCCGACAGAAGAGACGTACGGAGGGAAGGAGAGGGAGAATGAGCGGAAAGATCAGAAAAGCGGTGATCCCGGCGGCGGGATTGGGAACAAGGATGCTCCCGGCGACCAAGACGATACCGAAGGAACTGCTGCCTCTGGTGGACAGGCCGATTTTGCAGTACATAGTGGAGGAGGCGGTGGCCTCCGGCATTACGGAGATCATATTGATCACGAGTGCGGGCAAGAGTGCGATGGACAACTATTTCCGGCAGAAGCCGGAGCTGGAAGAGAAGCTCCGTGCGATGGGCCGGGAAGCGGACGCGGAACGTGTGCGGCGCACATGGGAGATGGCGAATTTCACCTTTGTGCAGCAGGACGAACAGAAGGGTCTGGGGCATGCGGTCTGGTGTGCGCGGGACGCCGTGGGAGATGAGCCGTTTGGGGTGCTGCTGGGCGATGACGTGATGTACGGAGGATATCCGGTGCTGCGGCAGCTGACGGATGCCTGGGAGGAATACGGACTCCCGGCGGTAGCGACGCAGGCGGTGGATGACGAGCATATCGTGAAATATTCGTCGCTGAAGATGGAGCCGCTCAAGGGGCGGGTCATGCGCGTGACGGATATGAACGAGAAGCCGACTCTGGAAGAGAAATTCTCGAACTATGCGATTCTGGGCCGGTATGTACTGACGCCGGAGATCTTTGAGATCCTGGAGCGGACGCCGCCCGGACGGAACAATGAGATCCAGCTGACGGACGGTCTGCGCGAGCTGACTTTGAAGAGCGGAATGCTGGGCGTGGAGTTTGAAGGCCGCCGGTATGACACGGGAAATCCGTGTGATTATGTGGAAACATTTGCGGAATATGCACTGCGTGACGCGGAAACGGGACCGGGCTTCCGGGCGTGGATCATGCGGAAAGCAGAGGAGTTACGGGAAGAAAAAGGCTAGAGCATCGGGAAGAAAAGGTTGACACGGCGAAAGGGGTATTATATAATAATACGGCTTTGCTGTGGAAAACCCGGTGAAGCGATACGACCGCTGCCGTGCAAAAGGCAAGACACAGCACGGATGGGCATAAAGAAAGAAACAGGAAGGAGAATGAGGAATGCTTCGAACGTATCAGCCTAAGAAGCGTCAGCGCCAGAAGGAGCATGGATTCCGTAAGCGCATGTCTACTCGCAATGGCCGCAAGGTATTGGCACGGCGTCGTGCGAAGGGCAGAGCGAAGCTCTCTTACTGACAGGCGACAGGAGCGAAGTGCGAAAGCGCGCCAAAGATAGAAAACAGGGCGGATAACTCCGCCCTTTTGGCGCATGGGGCAAACAGCACGAGGAGAATGGAAAAAACCGGGGGTGAAGCGGTGTGAAGCATAGTGATTCCATAAAGAAGAACTATGAATTTCGCCGTCTTTACGCCAAGGGTAAGTGTGCGGCCATGCCGACGATGGTGCTGTATGTAAGGCGGCATGGAAGGCCGAGGAACCGGCTGGGGATCACGGTGACGAACAAACTGGGAAAAGCCGTGGTGCGCAATCGGATACGTCGCCGGCTCCGGGAGATCTATCGTCTGGACGAGGATCGGCTGGAGACAGGGTTGGACAT
>JAUMXS010000038.1:2073-11659 GCA_030528965.1 Eubacteriales bacterium | reverse complement strand
AACGGCACCGGCAGCGGTAACGGTACCGGCAACAACTCCGGAAAAAGCAGAAGCGGCAATAACAGCAGCCTTTTCGGTTCCAACAACTCCCGCTGACGCAAAAAATCATAAAAAGCCTGTCGAGAAAGCCCGGGAAGGGCTTTTCGACAGGCTTTTTCCGTTTGCCGTCATTCCGTAAGCAGGCAAAGTATTTTGGCCATCTGTGACCGTGTCAGGGAGACCTGCGGAGTCAGTTTTCCCTCTGACCCCTCGATGATCCCCATACCGACAAGCGCTGCGGCCGCTTCCTCCGACCATCCGTGCAGGCGGTCGGCGTCGGAGAAATCCTCCAACACCGTCAGATCCGCCTCCGGGACGCTCAGTCCCAGAACCGGAAGCGCACGGACCGCAAAGGCAAAGGCCTGTTCACGCGTCAGAGTATCTCCGGGACGGAAAAGTCCGTCTCCCGTGCCCTGAGCAATTCCGACCGACGCTGCCCACTTTACCGCCGCCGCGTAATACGCGGTCTCGGGGACATCCCCAAACTCCGGCATTTTTTTCGGCTCGTCGGTTTCTTCCGGTTCCGGGACCACCGGTTCCGGGCAGCCCGCCGCACGGTGGAGCATCAGCATAAAATCTCCGCGCTTCATCGGTGCGTCCGGAGCAAAACTTGTCTCCGTCACGCCGTTCACCACACCTGCTGTATGCAGTGCTTCAATGTAACGCCGCGCCCAGTGTTTCCCGATATCGTCAAACACCGCACCGACCCGGACGCGGAAACTCTGCGCCAGTCCGGCTGCCGCCGCGGTCACCATTCCTTCCGCACCCCAGATATTGGAGGCTGTGAACGTGCCGTTTTCGTCCACCGTACCGACATCGCCCTCGACCGTATAGGTGACGGCTTCCGGATCCATCGTGACCGGTCGTCCCTCATACTTCGCCGACACGGAGAAGGATATCGTCCCTCCCTCGTCCGGGCGCAGGAGTTCGGCAGGGGCCCGTCCCGTTTCCGTATCCAGAACGGTGAGTGTATCCGCCCTGTCGCTCACATGCAGCGTCCCCGTGTCTGCAGGCACTGCAGGCACGGACCCGAGCAGAAGCGTCTCCGTTCCCGGCTCATCGGCCGCCCGATACATGCCGTTTTCGTCCACCCGGCCCAGCCCGGTCGTCGATTCCGCCGCCGTGTCCGCCGGGACATCGGCAGGCATGAGCGCCGCATCCATGGCCGTAAAGCGCAGGGGCAGCGAAGAGCCGGTCAGGATAACCGTGCCGTCCTGTTCCAGAAACAGCCGGTCGGCCGTTCCGTCGGACTCCGTTTCCGTCACGAACAAAATGTAAGAGGGCACCGCCCGAAGCGCCCCGTCCGAGGGCGTGTTCTGCAATGCCTGCCCGGTCTTGCCCGGTTCCCGCAGAGTCAGCACAGAGGAGCCTCCCCCGTCCAGATTCACTGCCTCCACACAGCCCAGCGCCCGGAATTCCTGCGCCAGCTGCATCAGGGTCGCCCCCGCCGAATCGGCGGAACGTCCGTCCACGACCCGGAAAATGAGCGTACCGTCCGGCTGGATCCCCACACAGGTGCGCGGGTTTTTCCCGGCAATGGAACTGTCCCAGCCGCCCGGTTCATACACTTCGCCGTCGTACAAAAGAATGTTCCCGCAGCCCGTGACCCATTCCGCCTCCGAAAGGCGCTCGTCCGAGCAAACATTCCACAGCCGGACCGTATCGCCTTCTTCAAAGCTCCCGAACACGTCCTCAAGCCCGCTTTCGTCGGCGGCCGTCAGGATCAGACAGCCTTCCCCGATGGAAACGGCCTCTTCCCCTTCATATTTTTCCTCGACCTCGAGGAGCATCTCCTCGCCGGAGAGGGTCATCTCCCCCTCGAGGATCCGCAGGCGGATCGCCCAGCCCTCACCGCTCGTGCGCGTCGAGACCGTCGAGAAATGTTCGCTGTAGAGATACAGACCGCCCGTTTCTTCGCGCGTCTTGTTGAAATGCGTGAGTGTTATCTCCCCGCCGTCGTGTTCCAGTGTCGTCACCACTTCGGGCAGCATGGAGACGAAACCGCCGTCTGCCGTCAGCGCCAGTGCGTTGCACTGCTCCGGACTGGATTTATATATCCCGTCCTCCACCACGACGCCGCAGGGAATACGTGTGCTCCAATACCCGAAGTCGGCGTTTATCCCGCCGATCACGTTATATCCCAGCGCTTCGGCATAAGCCGTACACTGCGTGATCGTCAATCCGCCGTAAATGGTGTCGCAGGCCATGACGATGGGCCGGACCGCAGCGGTCGGCGCAGCCGTGACCGTAAAGCTCACCACCCGACTCCCGTCGTCGGCATAAGATATGCTTTTTTCGTATGTAAACCCGTCCGTATACGTCCGTTTATCTGTCAGCACGCTCCCGCCCAGTCCTGCCGCAAACGCCGCAGCCGTCAGCTGGATCAAAAGTACCGCGGTTATTGCCCACGACACCGATCGTTTCCATAGTTTGTTCATAGTATTTTCTCCCTGAAATCCGAGATATTTACACACTTTCCCGGCAGAAAGGATAGCACATGCCGCTTCAAAAAACCGTGGAATCCTGCGGCTTCATTCCGCCATCCCTCTGCTTTTCGATTTGTCCGCAAAAGTTCAACATCGTCCGCAGGGAAACGCATTTCCGGCCTTAAAAAAGCAGAAGTGTACGCCGCAGGCGTACACTTCATGCGTTGTGGGGCGCATCCCCTTAGCATCCGGAAGGCCCTGCATCCTTATGCTAAATAATTATTGCATCCTTTTTGCCGCTTTTCCAGCGGTAATATCTGCCTTTCGTCTATCAGGTGAGAAGAAGCCATACGACGAGCGGAATGGTAGCTGTGCAGAGCAGGGTGGAGAGGAACACGCTCTTCGTGGCCAGCTGTTCATCCCCGCCATACTCAATGCTGAGCATGGTGGAGGCGGCGGCAACGGGCATGGCCGCCGTGACGGTGAGAACTCCGACAAGCAGCTCATCGTGCAGAAACAGCCGCAGCACCGCCCAGACCATCACAGGCGCCACCAGCAGCTTGAGCACCATGAGACCATACATTCTGGGGTCACGGAACAGTTCCCGCACCGGAATCGTCCCGAGCGAACCGCCCAGAACAATCAGCGTCACCGGGAGTACCAGCTGTCCCAGCGTCACCATCGCATCCGAAACAGGCTTGGGAAAGGGAATCTCCAGAAGGAAGATTACAAGCGCCACGATGCAGGACAGGATGGGCGGCGTCAGAAACACCTTCCCCGACAGCCGCACCTTCTGTGCGCCTCCCGACACCATGGTAAGCCCCAGCGAGTACACAAACAGATTAAACGGAATGTTGAACAGCGCCACAAGAAATGCGGACTCCGGTCCGTAGACGGAGGACATGATGGGCATTCCCACAAAGCCGATGTTGCCGAAGGCCGCCATGAAGGCATAGGTCCCCCGGGCAGGACCCTTCGCCCGCAAAATCACCGGCGCAAGATAGCCGTAGGCCGTGATGAGAAACATCAGAGCAAAGCTCACGCCCAGCATGAGCAGGGCCTGCTGCTTGGTATACGCCCCCTCTGCCGTCATGACGGCGCCGAGAATCATTCCCACCTGGCCGACGTTGATGACAACCCGGCTCAGCTTCTGGTTCGACACCGCATCCGTATAGCCCAGCTTCCGGGACGCAAAACCCACGCCCATCAGCAGAAGGATGACAAGCATCCGGTCAATCAATATCTGTATATCCAGCAAAACTTAGTCCTCCGCTCCCGCTTCGCCGTTCAGATAACGGCGCTGTTCTTCGGAAAGCTCATCGATCTCAAATCCCAGAGCCCGCACTTCTTTCCGGGCGATCGCCTGATCCAGCTCCGGCGGAACGGGATAAACGCCCGGCTGCAGATCGCGGTGCTCCGTCAGCCAGCGCACCGACATTGCCTGTACGGCAAAACTCATGTCCATGATCTCCGTGGGGTGTCCGTCACCGGAAGCCAGATTCACCAACCGGCCTTCTGCCAGCAGATACAGCGTACGGCCGTCCGGGAGCGCATAAGCCTGCACATTTCGACGAGCTTCGTAGCTGTCCTTCGCCATATCAGTCAGTGCATTGATGTCGATCTCGACGTTGAAATGTCCCGCATTGCAAAGGACCGCGCCGTCACGCATCACGGCCAGGTGCTCCCCGCGAATGACATCCTTGCAGCCGGTCACGGTGATGAACAGGTCTCCCTTCGGTGCGGCTTCCGCCATCGGCATGACGTCATAGCCGTCCATATGTGCTTCCAGCGCACGGACAGGGTTCACTTCCGTCACGATGACCCGGGCACCGAGCCCCCGTGCGCGCATGGCAATGCCGCGGCCGCACCAGCCGTAGCCGGCGATGACAACGACTTTTCCGGCCACAGTCAGGTTCGTCGTGCGCATGATGCCGTCCCAGGAGGACTGGCCCGTACCGTAGCGGTTATCGAACAGATGCTTGCAGTCTGCATCGTTTACCAGCACCATGGGGAAAGCCAGCGTTCCCTCGCGCTGCATGGCAAGAAGCCGCCGTACGCCGGTCGTCGTCTCCTCACAGCCGCCGATCACGCCGTCCAGCTTGTCCCTGAACTTCGTATGCATCAGGCGGACAAGGTCTCCGCCGTCATCCACAATAAGCTGCGGACCGGGTTCCAGCACGGCGCAGAGATCTCTCTCATATTCCTCGGGACTCGCGCCGTGGTGGGCGTGAACATCGATCCCTCCGGCAGCCAGTGCCGCCGCCACGTCATCCTGTGTGGAAAGCGGATTGCAGCCCGTGGCATGCACTTCCGCGCCGCCGAGTGCCAGCACGCGGCACAGGCAGGCCGTCTTTGCCTCCATGTGTACAGACAGCGCCAGCCGCAGGCCGGCCAGCGGTTTTTCCTTTTCAAAATCTTCCGCGATCGCCCGCAGCAAAGGCATATGCGCCTCACACCAGCGAATTTTCTTTTCGCCTTCCGCCGCCAGACTCATATCCCGTACATTCGACATATCCTAAAACAGCTCCTTCCGCCGTATCTCCCGAAAAGCTTTTTTATGGCCCGGCATTTATCCGACCACAACATTTTATTTTACCATCTTTTTCTCCCCTTGGCAACGGCCTTCTCCGCCGCTTTCCGTTCCCGCCACGCCCCGAAAGGCGAAACCACACCGTTTTCCCGGGAGAAGCACAAAATATTTATAAAAAAGGCTTTTCAAGCGGCGGAGTTTATATTAAAATAGGGAGAGATTTTTATAGTGAGGTGCTGTATATGGAGTTTCCCCGTCCCGCTTATCGTCGGGTACTTTTGAAGCTCAGTGGTGAGGCCCTGGCCGGCGCGCGCGGTACCGGTCTGGATTTTCAGATCATGTCCTCTGTGTGTGCCGCCGTAAAGGAATGTCTTTCCCTGGGCGTGGAAGTCGGCATCGTCGTGGGTGCCGGAAACTTCTGGCGCGGTGCCAAAGACGGCGGCGGTCATATGGAACGTACCCGTGCCGACTATATGGGTATGCTCGCCACCGTGATGAACTGTCTTGCCCTTTCCGACGTTTTTGATCAGCAGGGCGTGGATGCCCGCGTACAGACCGCGCTCTCCATTCAGGCTGCGGCCGAACCTTATTCCCCGCGCACCGCAAACGCACACCTGCAGAAGGGCCGCGTCGTTCTCCTCGGCTGCGGAACAGGTTCGCCGTTCTTCTCCACCGATACCGGCGCCGTCCTGCGTGCTGTCGAACTGCATGCCGACGTCATCCTTCTCGCCAAAAACGTTGACGGTGTCTACAGCGCCGATCCCAAAAAAGATCCCACTGCCACCCGTTTCGATTCTCTGGGTTATGACGAAGTCCTGGCGCGGCGTCTTGCCGTTATGGACTCCACCGCCACCAGCCTCGCCATGGATAACGAGATCCCCGTCATGGTGTTTGCCCTGAGCGATCCGCAGAATATCGTCCGGGCCGTATGCGGCGAAAAAATCGGTACCCTTATTCAGTAAATCCTTACACTTAAATATTTTTCTGCAAAAGACGCCGTCTTCGTGACGTGCCATTAATTCATCAGGAGGAATTGTCATGTCTGCCGATTATCTGGAATTTTCCGAAAAAATGAAAAAGACCACGGAGGTCCTCTCCGCACAGTTTGCCGCCGTCCGTGCCGGCCGCGCCAATGCCGCCGTGCTGGATCAGATCGCTGTCGATTATTACGGCGTTCCCACGCCGATCAATCAGATCGCTTCCATCTCTTCCCCCGATCCGCGTTCTCTCGTCATCCAGCCCTGGGATGCCAAAGCCCTCAAGAACATCGAGAAGGCTATCCAGACCTCCGATCTGGGCATCAACCCCCAGAACGACGGCCGTGTCGTCCGTCTGGTGTTCCCCCAGCTGACTGAGGATCGCCGTAAGGAACTGGCCAAGCAGGTCCGCAAGTACGGCGAGGATGCCAAGGTCGCCATCCGCAACATCCGCCGCGATGCGATGGATCGTTTCAAGAAGCAGCAGAAGAAGTCCGAGATCACCGAAGACGACCTCAAGAATGTCGAAAAGGATCTTCAGAAGCTCACCGATGATTTCATCAAGGAGATCGACAAGCTTACGGAGAAAAAAGAGAAGGAGCTCTTTGCTATCTGATGCTTGAAAATAAACAGACGGCGGGGGCGGATCTCACAAACCTCCCCCGCCATATTGCCATTATCATGGACGGAAACGGCCGTTGGGCGAAAAAGCGCGGTCTTCCCCGTACTGCAGGGCATGCCGCCGGAGCGGAAACTTTCCGCCGCGTAGCTACCTGGTGCCGGGATATCGGGCTGGAATACCTGACTGTCTATGCCTTTTCCACCGAAAACTGGCATCGGCCCGAAGCCGAAGTGCAGACCATTTTAGGGTTGTTGGAAAAATACCTTCACGAAGCCATAGAACGGATGGAGCGCGATCGTGTCCGTATGCGCTTTTTCGGAGATACCTCTGTTCTGTCTCCGAAACTGCAGAAACTCATTGCGGAGACCGATGCGATCAGCCGCCGTCTGGATGGCTGTCAGGTCAATGTATGCGTTAATTACGGCGGGCGGGATGAGATCCTGCGCGCTGCGGCGCTTTATGCCCAATCCGGAGAGCCTATGCCGCCTACGGAGGAAAGCTTCTCGCGTTTCCTCTGGAGTGCCGACGTACCGGACCCCGATCTGCTCATTCGGCCGGGAGGCGAATACCGCCTCTCCAACTTCCTGCTTTGGCAGGCGGCCTATGCGGAGCTGTATTTCACCGATACGCTCTGGCCTGATTTCGATGAGCAGGAAATGTGCCGCGCCATCGCGGCTTATCAGCGGCGGGAACGCCGATACGGGAGGATTGCGACATGAAAACCCGCTCTCTGGTCGCTCTGGTCTTTATCCCTGCTTTTATTGCCGTCATCTGTTTCGCCCCGCTCTGGGTCTGGGGCATCTTCATCGGCCTTGTCTCCGCCGTTGCCGCATGGGAACTGCTGCGCTGTACGGAAAACGATCTCTCCGTCCGCATCCGGCTTTATGCCTGTGTCTCGGCCTTTGCCATCCCCGCATGGCGCGGCTTCGGCGGCGCGGACGGCACGACAACGGTCGTGTTCGTTCTCTTCCTGCTGATCATGTGTGACCTCATCTTCTCTTTCCGCAAAGGCCACACTACGCTGGCAATCGAAACCGTCGGCAGCGTACTGCTCGCCGGTGCCGTTATGCCCATTCTCCTCGGCGCTCTTGTACGACTCGGTCTCGACGAGGAAACCAGCGCCGTAAACCGGCTGCTTCCCCTCGCCGTCACCTTTGCCTCCGACAGCGGTGCGTACTTCATGGGTGTTTTCCTCGGAAAACATCCTCTCGCTCCGCAGCTCTCCCCCAAGAAAACCATCGAGGGCACCATCGGCGGTTTCCTCGGTTCCATTGCCGTCACCATGATCTTCGGTTTTGTCTGCCAGCTCGCCGGTTTCTCCGTGAACTACCTCATTCTGCTCGGCTATGCCGTCATCGGCAGCTTTATCTGTCAGGTGGGCGATCTCAGTTTCTCCGCCTTCAAGCGCCTCTGCGACGTGAAGGATTACGGCAACCTCATTCCCGGCCACGGTGGTGTTCTCGACCGTTTCGACAGCATGCATTTCACTGCTCCGCTGATCGAAGTTCTGGTGTTCTGGATCCCTGCCATTCTCCCCTGACGAGACGTATTCTTACATATTTCGACATCTTGATATTTTACATGTACCGCATATGCCGCATACAATGTATGCGGCATATGCGAAACGGCTTTTTTCCGGGAAAACATATCCGTCAACCTGCGTTTTTCCGCTCTCCGGATAGGCAGTCCCGGCATTTTGAGGTGTGAATCACATGATGCACAACATTTCCATCCTCGGCTCCACAGGCAGCATCGGACGGCAGACGGCAGATGTATGCCGTCGTCTTGGCCTGCGCGTTACAGCGCTGGCCGCTCACCGGGACATCATGCTGCTGGAACAGCAGGCCCGCGAATTCCGTCCGCGCCTCGCCGCCGTATATGACCCCGCTGCCGCAAAGGAACTGCGCATCGCACTCGCCGACACGGATATTCGCGTCGCCGAAGGCGCGTCGGGTCTGGAAGAAGCCGCATGCATCGAAGATACCGATGCCGTCGTCACCGCCGTATCCGGCAGCGTAGGCCTCAAGCCGACACTTGCCGCCATTGATCTGCGGCGGCGCATCGCCCTTGCGAACAAAGAAACGCTGGTCTGTGCCGGATCTCTCGTCATGGCGCGCGCCCGGGAAAAGAACTGTGAGATCCTGCCTGTCGATTCCGAGCACTCCGCCATTTTTCAGTGTCTGGAGGGCCGGCCCGGTTCCCAGCTGCGCCGCATCTGGCTCACGGCCTCCGGCGGACCTTTCCGCGGAATGAGCCTTGCCGAAACCGCGAAGGTCACGCCCCAAATGGCCGTACGGCACCCCAACTGGAGTATGGGCGCCAAGATTAGTGTCGACAGCGCCACCATGATGAACAAGGGTCTTGAGTTCATTGAAGCCATGCACCTTTTCGGCGTCACAGCCGACAAAATTCGTGTGTTGATCCACCCGGAGAGCGTCATACACTCCTGTGTGGAACTGCGTGACGGTGCTGTGATCGCACAGCTCGGCGTGCCGAGCATGACGCTTCCCATCCAATACGCGCTGACCTGGCCGGAACGTCGGGAAACCGACTGCGATGAATTGAACCTGGCACAGCTGGGAAAACTGACTTTTGAGGACCCCTGTCTGGAAGACCTGCCCTGTCTTTCGCTGGCGCTGGACTGCGCCCGCCGGGGCGGCACGGCTCCCTGCGTGCTGTCCGCCGCAAACGAGGCTGCCGTCTCTCTGTTCCTCAACGGAAAGCTCAGCTTCCACGGCATTGCCGAACGCGTCGCCCGGGCACTGGAACTTGTCCCCTTCGACCCGGAACCCTCTCTCGAGACCATTCTGGCCTGCGACGAAGCTGCCCGCATTGCGACCGTCGCGGAGGGCTGATTTTTCCCATCACGCGGCCTTCTCTGACCGTACTTTGCCCCTATCCGGAAAGGACGTACTCCATGTATATTCTCCTTGCAGTTTTTGCTTTTTGTATCCTTATCATCTCCCATGAACTGGGCCATTTTCTGGCCGCC
>JAUMXS010000038.1:0-2063 GCA_030528965.1 Eubacteriales bacterium | reverse complement strand
CGTGCTGGAATTTGCCATGGGCATGGGTCCCGTTCTCTGGAAAAAACAGAGCGGCGAAACGCTGTATTCTCTTCGCCTGCTGCCCGTCGGCGGTTTCTGCGCCATGGAGGGCGAGGATGAAGCATCGGATGATCCCCACGCTTTCAACAATCAGTCCCGCTGGAAACGGATCATCATCCTCATCTCCGGCGCACTGATGAATTTTGTCGTCGGCTTCCTGATCATTCTTCTCCTGTTTTCGCAGGCCGGCGGTTTCTGGGCCCCCGTGGTCACGGATTTTGCCGAGGGCTGCCCCTATGAGGGAGAATACGGCCTTCAGGAAGGCGACCAAATCTGGCGCATCAACGGTAAGCGCATTTATTTTGTTTCCAACATCAGTCTCTATGCCTCCCGCTCCGCGCAGGAGGGTGTTGTTGATATCGAACTTATCCGGGACGGAGAAAAAGTCCTTCTGGAGGATTATCAATTTGTCCTGCTTGATTATACGCAGGAGGACGGCAGCGTCGTCCGCCAATACGGTCTCCTGTTCGGAGAACTGGAAAGCGGCGTCTGGGCCAAGCTCAAATATTCCTGGTACCGCGCGGTGGACTTCGTACGTCTGGTCTGGGTCAGTCTCACCGATCTCGTAACCGGTTCCGTGGGTGTGCAGGACATGTCCGGCGTCGTCGGCATCGTCGGCATAATCTCGGAGACCGGCCAGGCGGCGGAATCCGTGCGCATCGCGCTGGAGGATATCGCCTATCTGGTCTCCTTCATCGCCATCAACCTCGCAGTAATGAATCTTCTGCCGATCCCCGCGCTGGACGGCGGCCGCGTCTTCGGACTGCTCATCACTGCCGTCATCGAGACGATCCTTCGCCGGCGGCTGGACCCCAAATACGAGGGCTATATCCACACGGCCGGTTTTGCCCTTCTCATGGGCCTCATGGCGGTCGTCGCCTATAACGATATTGTCAGGCTGGTGCAGAGATGAAAAAACGTACGGAAACACGGCGTATCACGGTGCGCGGCCTTGCCATCGGCTGCGGCGCCCCCATTTTGGTGCAGTCCATGACCAACACCCGCACGCAGGACGTCGACGCCACGCTCGCACAGATCGAGCGTCTTGCGGCGGCGGGCTGCGATGTGGTGCGGCTGGCTGTGCCCGACCGCAGCGCCGCAAAGGCGCTTTATGCCATTCGCCGCGGCACCGATGTGCCTCTCGTGGCGGATATCCACTTTGACTATCAGCTTGCCCTCATGGCCGTGGATGCCGGAGTGGACAAGCTTCGGATCAATCCGGGCAACATCGGCGGAGCCGATCGCGTCCGCGCTGTCGCGGAGGCCTGCCGCGCAGCACATATCCCCATCCGCATCGGTGTAAACGGCGGCAGTCTGGAAAAAGACATCCTCGCAAAGTACGGCCATACACCGGAGGCCCTGTGCGAAAGTGCGCTGGGGCATCTTCGGATGCTCGAGGAAGTGGATTTTCATGACGTCTGCATCTCGGTCAAGGATTCCGACACTGCCCTGACCGTGGCTGCCAACCGTCTGCTCGCCGAGCGGACCGACTGTCCTCTGCATCTCGGCGTGACGGAAGCCGGGACGGAACGCATGGGACTTCTGCGCTCTGCCGCCGGGATCGGTTCTCTGCTGCTCGACGGCATCGGAGACACCATTCGCGTCTCACTCACGGCGGATCCCGAGGCGGAAGTGCGCGCCGGACTCGATCTTCTGCGGGCGCTGGGTCTGCGCCGCGACGGCCCGCGTTTCATTTCCTGCCCTTCCTGCGGACGCTGTGCCTATGACCTCATCGGTACGGCACAGGAAGTGGAACGGCTTCTGGCAGACTGTAAACAGGATGTCACGGTAGCCGTCATGGGCTGTGTGGTAAATGGCCCCGGCGAAGCATCCCGTGCCGATTACGGTGCCGCCGGCGGTGTGGGAGAAGGCGTTCTCTTCCGCCGCGGCGAGGTCGTGGCCCGCGTCCCCGTGCAGGATCTCGCCCCCGCCCTGGCCGAGCTGGTCATGACCGGACACGTACCGGGCGAGATCTGAGCTGCAATTCCCTCTCATATTATTTT
>JAUMXS010000135.1 GCA_030528965.1 Eubacteriales bacterium | reverse complement strand
ACGGCGTGACCGAAGTCACGCCGTCCCTTGAAAACAGTCGTTTTCAAGCTTTTTTCAAAATAACTGTTTTACGAAGCCCCGCCAAAAAGGGCGGCCTTTCTTTCGGACAGATCAGGAAATAATCCGGATCGCCTGAGGACAATTTTTGAGGGAAAGGGAGAGGAAATCTCCGCCTTTTTCGCCGTCGCGGGTCCAGGGGACGGATTTATCGAAAGAAAACTGCACATTTTGCGTCTGGCGAACGATGACGGCGGGTTCAATGGCAGTATAATCGCGGGTCAGGAGGCCGGCAAAAATTTTATTCAGGTCGCCGGCGGATCTGGGGGTACGGACAAGGATGACCTCAAAGAGTCCGTCGCCGAGTGCGACGAGCTGTTCATTGAGGCGAAGGACGCCGCCGAGGGAGGTGGTGTTAAAAACGCCGCCAAAGACGAATTCCCCGTCGAATTCACAGTCATCGAGCCGGACACTGGCGCGGAAGCCGGTGAGACGGGGCAGATGGTTCAGCGCTTCGAGGACATAGGCCAGATGGCCGAGTTTCTGTTTGGTATTCTGGTCGGTGACGTAACTGACCTCTGTAAAAGCGCCGAAAGCGGCGACATAGGCGAAGCAATCGCCGTCATTAATATATCCGACATCAAAGGGGTGGGGCTCACCGTTGAGGATATGTTTGGCCGCCTTGATGGGGTCGCGCGGCAGGGCGAGGGTAGCAGCGATATCGTTGGCGGTACCCATAGGGATATATCCGAGGACGGGACGTCTCTCGGGCGGAAGGGTCATAAGGCCGCTGATGACATTGCTGAGGGTACCGTCACCGCCGAGGCAGACCAGGATCGGGAAATTTTGAGCATGATCGTGAATGAGGTCGGCGATACTCTCGGAGCTGTCGGAGAAAAAGACAGAGGGCTGATAGCCGCCCTCCCAAAAGATATGAAGGACAGAACCGAGGGAATTACGAAACCCGCCGCGGCCGGCGGCGGGGTTAACGAGCATCATCATAGGTTTCTTCATAAACAAGCACCAGCTTTCACAAAAGGAAAAAACAGACAGTCGGACAGCAAACGGTGACAGGAAGGGACAGATGACGTCTCAGCGGTTATTGTGGGGTAAAGGAGGGTATGGAAAAAGGGCGGAAGGCGCGTCAGAAAATCTGCCGCGCCGCCGCCGGAAAAAAGGCCGGAGCCTGGATATAACAGATATGGGACGAAGCCCCTTCAGCCGATGGAATCAGTCGGCGAGGGCGTTGAAGGAGTGAGCGAGCTGAGACTTTTTGCGGGCCGCAGCGTTCTTGTGCATAAGGCCCTTGGTGACGGCACGGTCAACGGAACGGACGGCGTCGTGGAACGGAGCCTCGGCGGCGGCACGGGAACCGTCGGCGACAGCGGCATCATACTTCTTAAGAGCGGTCTTAAGAGCGGTCTTGTTGGCACGGTTCTTGGCGTTTCTGGCCTTGGCGATCTGGTCGCGCTTAGCGGAAGATTTGATATTGGGCATAATAGGGCGCCTCCCATAGTTATAGTAAAGATAATGCAGGTTTTCAGAACAAACCCGTGGAAGGGAATTATAACAAAGGAAGCAAGAAAAATCAAGCACTTTTTCAAAAAAAGTGGGATAAAATTTCAAGGACAGGGAAAGTTAAGGAAAAAGTGCAGGGAAAGGAGAAGAACGGCACATGCAGATACGGACGGATCTGGCGATGGAGGAGCGGGAGATATGGGAAGAACGGATGGGAAAGAGGACGGAGCTGGCCGGGGTACGGGCGCGGCACGAGCGGCGTCAGGGGATCGAAGTGGACATAGTGGAGATACTGGACGAGCGCGGAGAGGAAGCGCTGGGGAAGCCGAAGGGGCGGTATGTGACGCTGGAGACGGATGTGCTGCTGCGCCGGGAGGAGCAGGCGTTCGAGCGGACGGCGGAGGAGCTGGCGCGTGAGATCCGTCAGACGCTGGAGACGGAAGGGAGCGTACTGGTCGCAGGGCTTGGGAACGCGAATATCACGCCGGACGCGATTGGCCCGGATACGATCGGGTATATACTGGTAACGCAGCATTTAAAGGAGTCGATGCCGGAGCAATTCAAAGGTTTCCGGTCGGTGACGGCGCTGCAGGCGGGGGTCATGGGAACGACGGGCGTGGAGAGCGCAAAGCTCATAGGAGCGATGCGGGAGCTGACAGGTGCGTCCTGTGTGATCGCGGTGGACGCACTGGCGTCGCGGAGTCCGGAACGGCTGTGCCGGACGATCCAGCTGACAGACGCGGGGATCATCCCGGGTTCGGGGATCGGGAACAGTCGGGCGGCGCTGAACGCGGAAACGATGGGCGTCCCGGTGATCGCGATCGGAGTCCCGACGGTGGTGGACGCCGGGACGATGTGCATGGAGCTGGCTTCGCGTGCGGGCGTGGAGCTGGACGGGGAAAAGCTTGGTGCGGAGAGTCGGATGATCGTAACGCCGCGGGATGTGGACAACCGTGTGAAGGAGGCCTCCCGGCTGATCGGCTACGCGATCGACCTGGCGCTGCACGACGGTCTGACTGTGGACGATATAGAATCTCTCCTCTGACCGCGCCTGCGCACCGAACGTGCCGACCCCCAAAGCCTCCCTATCCTGTGTCGTGCGTCAATAAAGCGGATGCTTGAAGCATCCGGCACTTGGCTCTCCCTCTGGGAGAGCTGTCACCGAAGGTGACTGAGAGGGTACT
>JAUMXS010000037.1 GCA_030528965.1 Eubacteriales bacterium | reverse complement strand
TCTATTCTTTTGGAATATATTTGTCAAGCTTGGCGGCAGAGATGGAAATGGTGGGGACAGCGGACAAAGACCGTCGATTGTCGTTGCAATCTGCGGCATGATTCTATATAATACCTACTGTTTTGTTTTCGATCACGTATGCAAGGAAGATTTACGCATGGAGCTTACGATCATACATTATCTGGTTATCTGTCCGCTGGTTTTTCTGGCGGGCTTTATGGATGCCATTGCGGGCGGAGGCGGACTCATCTCCCTGCCGGCCTATATGCTGTCCGGCGTTCCGGTCCATCTGGCTCTGGGCACCAATAAGCTGAGCGCCGTGTTCGGTGCATCCATTTCCGCGTGGCGATATACGAAAAAGGGCTATACGCCCGGGAAGATCTCGCTGTTCTGTGTCGGTGTTGCACTGCTGGGGTCGAGTCTGGGCGCACAGCTGGCTCTTCGGCTGGATGATCGGTATTTCAAGCTGATCATGCTGGTCCTGCTGCCCATCACGGCGTTTTATGTGCTGAAGGAAAAGGCCTTTGACGACACAAAGCCTCCGCTGCCCGAGCGGAAAACGATCCTCATCTGTATGGCGATCTCTCTGGGCGTGGGCGTCTATGACGGTTTCTACGGTCCCGGTTCCGGGACTTTTCTGCTGATCCTGCTGACCTCGTTTGCCCATCTGAAACTCAGAAACGCCAACGGCGTCGCAAAGATCATCAACTGGGCCACGAATGTTGCGGCGGTCTCCGTGTATATCTTCAGCGGCAACGTGTATTTTCCGCTGGGTATCATAGCGGGTCTGTTCAATATCATGGGCAGTTATCTCGGCACCGTCTGCTTCGAAAAAGGCGGTGCGAAAATCGTGAAACCGACCATGATCGCGGTCGTGGTGCTGTTCTTCATCAAGGTCATTACGGAACAGGGAATCTTCGGATGATATGCCTCATACCCGGCGTTCGGCGGACACGGAAAACGGGAAAGCAGCCGGACGATGGGCGAAAGGCTTTGATTTTGTCGGTTTTGATTGCGTATTCCCAAAGGGTATGATATGATATGAGTCGGTGGTGATAGTAATGAGACCGAATACATCTATGAGAATCACGAAGATCCTGCAGGGCATAAGCTCGGTATTGCTGCTGCTGACCGTTTTGCTTGCGCGCGCGGATGAATCGATCTTTCCTCCGGAGTTTGTCTACCTGAAATGGGGCATGCTCGCCGTGGCTGTCGTTTTGATGGTCATCGTTGCGTTCAGACTGGCGCGGCACAGACGGGGAATGTAAAGCGGCAGATAGTTTGTCTCTCCATATCGGGCAGAGCCCATAAAAAACAGCGAATGCCACGGCAAGGTATACTGCCGTGGCATTCTGCATGTCAAAAGAGGGACGGGAGCGTTCGGACACACCCGGTGGGCGCGTTCGGCCGCCGATACGCAGGGAAGGCGGCGGAAGCCGTCAAAGCTGCGGAGGGGGCGCTTTTACGATCGTGATCTCCAGCGCCTCGGAGGCGTTGTTTGCGATGTTCATTTTCGTCTGGAACGGGATCGTGAGAAGAGTACCCGCGCCGTGGTCCCGGGTCGGTTCGTCGTTCAGCGAGATGGAGATCGTCCCGCGCAGGATCATCATATAAACAGCTGCATTGGTGGCATGCTCCGGCAGTTTGTCTCCCGGCGGCATGATGACGTGCATGTAATGCAGGTTTTCGTCCATCACGAGTTTTTCGATGGTTTTTTCGTCGGATCGGGTCAGCTTGATCACATCTTGCGTCATGGTGACACTCCTTTCTTTGCAGGGCATAGCTTGGTTCGCAGGGCATAGCTTATACTTTTATTTTATCATGTTCTCCGGGAGAGCACAAGGCAGACTTTCCCGGCAACATACGAAGACGGCTGTTTTTTCGCAGGAGGCTCGCCATCCGTTGCATTTTAGGTTTCGGCGGTGTATACTCTGGGGACGTCGGTGTCGGAGAAGGGAGGCGGAACGGTGAAAAAGAAGAGTCTGCTGCTTGTTTTGGGCTGCTATATGATCTGGGGCGTGCAGCCGCTGTACTGGGCGCTGCTCGATCATATGGATGCCTATTTTCTCATGGCCGCCCGTGTGCTGACCGGGGCTTTGTTTTGCCTTGCATATATGGCGATGCAGAAACGGCTGCCGGAGCTGATCGATCTTTTCCGGGATGGGAAACGGATGAAGTACCTTGTCCCGGCATCGCTTTTCCTGCTGGCAGACTGGGCGATCTTTCTGGTCGCGGTCCAGAACGGGAACGTCCTCGACACCAGTCTGGGGTATTTTATGGGACCGCTGGTCGTGTTTTCCCTCAGCGTATTCCTCTTTAAGGAGCCCTGCGGCGCTCTGAAGGCTGCGGCCATCGGATTGTCCGTGCTGGGAGTGGCGGTGACGCTGCTGACGTTTGGACGGTTTCCGCCCGTCGCTCTGGTGCTGGCGCTGGCTTTCTCCATATACGGCGCCATCAAAAAGCTTGTCCGCGTCGAACCGGTCCTCAGCATCACGGCGGAAACGCTCATCCTCACGCCCCCGGCGATCGTATATATCCTGTTTTTCCGTATGGGAGAAAACGGTGTGGCCGCGCTCGGCGGCATGGATCTCCTGCTGCTCATCGGTGCGGGCATCGTCACGGTCGTGCCGATGATACTCTATTCCTTCGGCGTCAATGATCTGCCGCTTATGATGATGGGCTTTTTCCAGTATCTGAGCCCCTCGCTCTCCATGATCTGCGGATTTTTGATGGGTGAGCACCTGTCGCCCGACAGGACGATCAGCTTTGCGTTCATCTGGGCGGCGCTGGCGGTGTTTTCCTTCGCCGTCGTGCGGGAGGAACGGCAGAAACGGCTCCGAGCCCGGAAGGTAATAAGTGATAGTGAAGATCTGATCTGAACCGCGAGGAGCAGTCAATCCCTCAGTCAGCTTCGCTGACAGCCTCCGGCCCGGGTCGCAATCATAGATTGCTCCCGCTTTGGCTAAAAACATGCCGCCGGCATGTTTTCTTAACGCGTCGCGCCCTTTACACAAGGGAGCCTTTGGGGGAGCGGCGGGGAAAAAGCCGCGTCGGATAGGACTTTGGGTGGTGAGATGTCGTGGGGTGAGGAGGTCGCCTTGGCTCTCCCGCTGGGAGAGCTGTCACCGCAGGTGACTGAGAGGGCCTTGGGGTGGTGCGGAACAGTTCAGGCAGATTCTGAGCGATCGTTCCGCTTATACACAGTCACACGAAGGATATTCATACAAAAACAGACACAACAGATCGAACTGCTGTGTCTGTTTTCTGTTTTATGACGTTCGCTTATGCCATATCGTCTTTTTTGCGCATAGATATGATCTGCGCGGGTATTTCGGCCCTTTAATTCGCCTTCTGCTTTCCGGCGCACAGGAAGATATAGCAGAGGGAAGAGACGGCGAGGATATAGGGATAGAAGAGGCAGGGGAGGATGTCGAAGGCGGAGACGGTACAGCCGAGGTTATGAGCGGTGGAAACGGCGAGGAGCATCTGCGCACCGTAGGGGATGACGCCCTGGAAGATGCAGGAGAAGGTATCGAGCAGGGAGGCGGATTCTTTGGGAGAGATGCCGTACTCGCGGCTGATATCGCGGGCGATGGGGCCGGCCATGACGATGGCGACGGTGTTGTTGGCGGTGGCGATGTCCATAGCGCCGACCAGCAGACCCACGCCGAGACGACCGCCGATACGGCCGCGGAACAAACGGTGGATGACGGCCAGCAGGGTCTCGAAGCCGCCGTATTCACGGATCAGGCCGCACATTGAGGAGACAAGTACGGTGACCATGATGGTCTCGAACATGCCGTCGGCGCCTTTGCCCATATTGACCAGAAGGGACATGACGTCCGTCGTACCGGAGAGGAGGGTGATGACGAGACCGGAGAAGATGCCGATGAGCAGGACGACAAAGACGTTGATGCCCGCGATGCCGCCGATGAGGACCAGCACATAGGGGATGAGGAGGATGAGGTTATATTCGGGGGTCTCGATATGTTCCACGCCGGCATTGGAGGAGAGGATCAGGATAAGGATGAGCGTGCCGATGGCGGCCGGGAGGGCGATTTTAAAGTTGGCGCGGAACTTGTCGCGCATTTCGCATCCCTGGGAATTGCAGGCGGCGATGGTGGTGTCGGAGATGAAGGAGAGGTTATCGCCGAACATTGCGCCGCCCATGACGGAGCCGATGCAGAGAGCGGGAGAGAAGCCGGAGACGTTGGCGACGGCCACGGCGATGGGCGTGATGAGCGTGATGGTGCCGACGGAAGTGCCCATGGCGGTGGAGACGAAGCAGGCCGCGATGAAGAGAACGGCCACGGCGACCCACGCGGGCGTGACGGACAGGAGGAAATAGGCGACGGCTTCGGCGCTCTCACGTCCGGTGATGCCGACAAAAATACCGGCGGTCAGGAAAATGAGGACCATGGTCATGATGTCCTTGTCACCCACGGAACGGGCGATGACAGACAGTTTTTCCTCAAAGGGGAGACTGCGGTTCTGGAGGAAAGCGACCAGCAGGGCAAAGAGAAAGACAACGACGATGGGGATGTTGTAGAACCCCATTTCGATCTTCATTCCGTATTCAAACACAAGGCCCGTGCCCAGATAGAGGACCAGAAATACGCCGATGGGCAGAAGGGCGATGGGATTGCTTTTCTTTTTTTCGATCGGATCCATGGGAAATAACCACCTTTTCGTATATTTCGCCCTGCTATTGTATTGATAAAGTTCGCTTCTGTCAATATACCGGCGGAAAGGCCCCGGTCCCGGCTGCCGGTTCATGTCCGCTCTCTTTATGCGGAGGGTCATTTTCCGGGATATGCAGTACTTTTATGCATCCCTCTTGTGAAATACGGAGAAATATGATATAATAAAAATTCGCCAAAATATTTCGTACGGAGCCGACTGCGGAAAAACGGGAAGAAAAGCATCGAAAAGCAGCGGCAAAGGCTGTACGGCGAAGTCAAATCTATGCTGATGAACGCCTGTGAAAACGAAAGGCGCGAAAGTCCCCGGGGAAGGGAAGCTTAGGTTGGAGGAAGCAGACATGAAAAACGGTAATATAAAGAAACTTCGGAATATCCTGATCGTATGTGCGTTTGTGCTCGTACTGCTCACGGGCTGCGCGGAAGAAGCGGGGGTCCCGGTTCACACACACAGCGCTGCCGGCGACATGCACAGCGATGCGGAAACCCACTGGAAGGTCTGCGAATGCGGCGAAACTCTGGAGCAGGAAGCCCATACGCCGGAAAACGGAGCCTGCACGGTCTGCGGTGCGGCAGTCGGGACACCGGAGGACGGCTCATCCCGGACGGAGCTGTATAATGAATACGGTGACCTCACGAAGCTTCTCGTCATAGAAGAAGGCGTGGTCTTGATCGACGAGAGTTATGAATATGAATATGACGATGACGGACACATGCTGTCGAAAAGAAGCTACGAAGGAGACAGACTGACCGCGGAGTTTGTCTTTGGCCTGACCGATAACGGCGAAGTCTACACCGCGGAGGAGACATACTGGTATTCCGACGGCTCCGGGAGCCGCAGTGAGTACGATATTTCCGGGAACAAGACCCATACCGTGAATTATCATGCCGACGGCGGCGTCGCGGAGGAATGTCTGTACGAATACAGCGCCGACGGTGTCCGCATGGTCGAGAAGAGATACAGCGGCAGCGTCCAGACGGGCGAATATGAATTCATACTCGGCGAAAACGATGAAAAGGTGCTGGCGCGAAGCTGTACCTATGAGGAAGACGGCAGTTACATGCTCGTTGCGTACGACGACCGCGGCAATGAGACCTATGAGGGCCGTTTTGATGCCGACGGGACCGCAGAGTGGGAGTTCCGCTATGAGAACGAGTACGATGCCGACGGGAACCTCGTACGCACCGCGGATTATCTGAACGGCAGTCTGTACCGTATCGCGGAGTTCGTGTTCGGTGAGGATGAAAACGGTTTCAAATGGAGCATGCGCGGCAAGATCACGCAGTACAGCGAGGACGGAAGCGTAACGGTCAGCGAGTATGATCCGGACGGCGCGTGGGCGACGGAAACGGAATACGACGCTGCCGGGAATGCGATTTACGACCAGCGCTATGAGTATGACTATGACGACAACGGCAATCTCGTCGGTGCGAGATTTTTTGTGGACGGCAGACTGTCGGAGGAAAGCAGCTATACCATCAATGCGGAGGGCGTGACGGAGACCGAGCAGGTCACGATGCATTTCGAGGACGGCGGCAAACTGGTCTCCGAATATGACAAAGACCGGAATCTCCTGAACGAAACGCTGTACGATGCCGACGGCAATGTAATAGGCGGGATCTGAACGAGATCGGAAGATCTGAATGCGTGAAATGAAGGTCGATACGGAAGAGAGGAGCGTTACTACGATGGAACTGACCAACGAGTATATTGTGGATTGGATCCGGACGCGCATGGCGCAGAAGGAGTTCAACAACATGGGCATGCTGCCGGGTTATGGGACATTTCCGGGTTATGCCTTTGATGAGCCGGACGTGGGCTTCAGCCGCGGGGATGATCCGCTGTATGCTTTCTATAAGGAACATATCGATGCGGATTTCTATCGGCGCCCGGAGGAATGGCTGAGCGCGAAGTATCGGCATGAGGTCGATCCGTCGGAAGTCAGCGTGATCAGCTGGGTGCTACCGCAGACGCAGGACACCCGTGACAAGTCCCGGAAAGAGAAGAGCTGTCCGCCGCTGGAATGGACGATGGTCCGCGTGTTCGGGGAACTGTATAATCTCCGCATGGCCAAGGCGCTGGAACAGCACCTGAACGAGCTGGGCTATGAGGCCGTTGCACCGATGGGCGCGGAGGGATTTACGATTGCGAACCACGAGAAGTTCGTGCAGGTCTCGAACTGGTCGGAACGGCATGCCGCCTATATCAGCGGCTTGGGAACCTTCGGCCTGTGCGACGGACTGATCTCCGCCAAGGGTAAAGCGGTGCGTTACGGATCTCTGATCGTGCGCGCGAAACTGACGCCCACCGAGCGGCCGTATACGTCCTACCGGGAATACTGTCTTGCGGACAAGGGCTGCAGAGCCTGTATCGAGCGTTGTCCTGCCGGAGCCATCACGGAGGCGGGTCACGATAAGAAAAAGTGCATGGAGTATAAAAAGACTCATATTACGCCGATCAACCGTGACCGCTACAATTATGACGGATTCGGTGTCTGCGGATTGTGCCAGACGGGCGTACCCTGTGAATCCTGCATCCCCGGCCGGAAAAAGACCGACGGCTGACAGCCTCCGGCCCGGGTCGCAATCATAGATTGCTCCCGTTTTGGCTAAAAACATGCCGCCGGCATGTTTTCTTAACGCGTCGCGCCCTTTACACAAGGGAGCCTCTCCAAACCCGATACATACAGAAAAACCGACCTATGATGATCATAGGTCGGTTTTCCGGTTTTTACGGACATCCGGCAAAGGCCGGGGCCTTTTTTTATGCCGCGGTTTTACTGCGTGGAAAAATCAGAGGGTGGATCGGATCACACAACACCCTGGGCGATCATCGCTTCGGCGACCTTGAGGAAGCCGGCGACGTTGGCGCCGAGGACGAGGTTACCGGGCTTGCCGCAGGCGACGGAAGCGTCGTAGGCAGCGTGGAAGATGCCGACCATGATGCCCTGGAGGCGCTCGTCGACTTCTTCGAAGGTCCAGGAGAGACGCTGGCTGTTCTGGCTCATTTCCAGACCGCTGACGGAGACACCGCCGGCGTTGGCAGCCTTGGCAGGTCCAAACAGGATGCCGGCTTCCTGGAAAGCGGCGGTCGCATCGGGCGTGCAGGGCATGTTGGCGCCTTCGCAAAGGACCTGGATGCCGTTGGCGATGAGCTTCTTGGCATCGTCGAGGTTCAGTTCGTTCTGGGTGGCGCAGGGCAGAGCGATGTCACACTTGACGCTCCAAATGCCGTGGCAGCCTTCGAAGTACTGGGCGGTGGGGACCTGGAAAACATACTCGCTGATACGGGCGCGGCGGATCTGCTTGATCTCCTTCAGGATATCGAGGCGGATGCCGTTGGGGTCATAGATATAACCGTCGGAGTCGCTCATGGCGACGACGGTGGCGCCGAGCTGGGTAGCCTTCTCGGCGGCGTAGGTAGCGACGTTGCCGCTGCCGGAGACGACGACGATCTTATCCTTGAAGCTGTCGTTCTTCATGCAGGCGAGCAGTTCCTGGGTGAAGTAGCAGACACCGTAGCCGGTGGCTTCGGTACGGCCCTTGGAGCCGCCGAAGGAGATGCCCTTACCGGTGATGACGCCGCCGTCAAAGCGATTGGTAATGCGCTTGTACTGACCGAAGAGATAGCCGACCTCGCGGGCGCCGACACCAATGTCACCGGCCGGAACGTCGGTGAACTGGCCGATGTGACGGTACAGCTCAGTCATGAAGCTCTGGCAGAAATGCAGGATCTCGGTGTTGGACTTACCCTTGGGGTCGAAGTCGCTGCCGCCCTTACCGCCGCCCATGGGGAGGGTGGTGAGGCTGTTTTTGAAGGTCTGCTCAAAGCCGAGGAACTTGATGATGGAGGAGTTGACGGAGGGATGGAAACGGAGACCGCCCTTGTAAGGACCGATGGCGGAGTTGAACTGGACGCGGAAGCCGCGGTTGATCTGCTGACGGCCGTGGTCATCGACCCAGGGCACGCGGAAGCAGATGAAACGCTCGGGCTCGACGAGAGCATCGATCACGCCGTTGGTTTCGAATTCGGGATGCATTTCAACATAAGCCTCGAGGCTTTCGAGGACTTCGAGGACGGCCTGATGGAACTCAGACTCCCCGGGGTTTCTGTTGAGAACGGTCTGGTATACGCCTTGCAGATAAGCGTTGGTCAGCATAAGAAGTACCTCCTTATAAAACTTCGGGATAATAGAATTATGATACGCGCGAAGCGGTCAATTTTCAATACATAATGCAAATAAACTTCGCCCGATTTGCAAAAAAATCTTTATACGGTTGCGACAAAACTGGATTATACGGTCCAAACACGGAACAAAACACGGTCTGACCGGGATTTATGCGCTTACGGCAGGGGGATAAGCCTGTCCATGAGAACGCGGCCGAAGCAGCAGACGGTGACGCCGGAATCAGCGGAGATCGTGACGTCGGCATCGCTGCGGTCACGGTTCAGGGAGAAGAGATACATATTCCCCTCGCTGTCCTGACAGAACTGTTTGCATTTCATATCGCCGTCCACAAAGAACAGGCCGACATCACCGTCACGCAGATCCGTGCGGCGGACAGCCAGAACGATCTCACCGTCATGGATATAAGGCTCCATGCTGTCGCCGTCGATCCGCGCGGCGAAATCTGCCTCGGACGTAAACGGGATCTCGTAATCCACATAATCCTCTCCCAGCGCCGGGGAGGCATAGCCTGCCGCGGCAGGGGTGTTGAACAGGGGGATGATCTTTGTACGCTTTTTCTCTTCCTCGGCTTCACCGCGCAGACGAAGGGATTCGGCCTCCATGACGAGGTTCACGAGCCTGTGTCCGTGGCTGTCCAGCTCACGGTAGCGGCGGAGCATTGCACGCTCCTCCGCATTGGGCAGCGAGGGGTTCTCTTCACCCGGACCGTAGACAAAGCTCAGAAGATCCACCTCCAGCAGATCGCAGAGCCGAAGAAGCAGATCCAGATCGATCCGCATGTTGTCACGGCGTATGATGCTGTGCAGCGTCTGGATCGGCACGCCTGCCTGCCGTGCCGCCTCACTCACGCTCATCCCACGTTCCTGCAGAAGCTGTCTCAGGGTACTCCCGATCATGACAAGCCCTCCTTCACGCCGATCTTCCCGGCGTTTCTATTTCTCTGTCGCCCTTTTGGCCTCCGGGATCCCGAGGCCGGGGCCTTTTTATTATGCGGACCTCTATGCCGAATAACCGCCGCGGGCCGCTTTGTTATACCGTTTCAGCCTTCGGAACGTCAAAGACCGGACGGATGTCTATATGATGTATGTATACGGTTGTCGTGTCGCGCGCGGATTGAAACAGCTGCGCGCAGGCCGCCTGATTACTCCTTTTTCCCCCGGTTTTCGTCCGAAATTTCGGAAATCGGACAGCGGAAAATGTCCTTTTTCGAGCGCAGGTCATCCGAAATATCGGAAAACCGGTGACGTTTTATTTTCAATTAGAATAACATACAGTATGGCAGTCCGTCAAGATTTATTAAAAATAATAAATTCGGCTTGACATCTTATGATTTTTCGGATAAGATGAAAGTATGATTTATGAAAGCTCGTAAGAAAGGGGAATGCGATTGAAAGGCATTGACATTTCCGAACATCAGGGCACGGTGAACTGGGCTCTGGTCACGGAAGCAGAATTTGTGATGATCCGGGCGGGCTACGGTCAGGGCACGACAGACAGGGAATTCCGGCGCAATGCGGAAGGCTGCACTATGCGGGGCATTCCGTTCGGCGTGTACTGGTTCAGCTATGCCAGAACGGCGGACATGGCGCGTCGGGAGGCGGAGTACTGTCTGGAACTGATACGGCCATACCGTCTGCGGCTGCCGGTGGCATTCGACTGGGAATATGACAGTCGGGCCCATGCGCGCAGCAACGGCGTGGAGCCGACGCGGGAGCTGGTGACGGCGATGTGTCACAGTTTCTGCAAAACGGTACGAGCGGCGGGGCATACGCCGATGAACTACACGAATGTGGATTATCTGCAGCAGTTTTTTGATGAAAGTACCTTTGAATATCCGCTGTGGCTTGCCCAGTGGGGTGAGGAGCGCACATGGGCGCATCCGAAAGCGGATATATGGCTTTGGCAATACGGCCTGACGCGGACGGCGGGTTTTCCGTCGCCGGTGGACGGGAATATTGCCTATCGTGATTTTAATAAGGAGGATCCTGTGACCTACGAAGAATTCAAGGAATATATGGAACGATATGAGACCGAGCTTGCGGAGCTGCCGCCGGGCGACTGGAGTGAAGCCGAGCGTGCCTGGGCGGAGCAGACGGGCCTCATCCGCGGGGATGAGCAGGGACGCAGGCGCTGGCGCAGTCATATGACGCGTGAGGAATATGCTGTGACGCAGTATCGTCAGGCCGAAAGCAGAGACAGCCTGTGAAAGCGGGAAAAAAACGGCTTTCCTGTTCGAAGCGTCTTGCGGTCGGGGTTTTGATCTTCGATGCGCTGGCGACGATCTACTGTCTGGCGCTCTGCACGCTGTCGATATTGCGAAACTATACCGGCGGTCTGCCGTATCTCACGGCGCTCATCGCCTTTTTGCAGGCGATGACGGGCCTTGTTTTGAACGCCTATTATCAAAAGGCGAAAGCGGAAAACACCTGCGGCGGGATCACCTATGAAACGACCCTTGCCAACATAAAACAAAAGGAAGGAGCGACCATTTGATGGTACGATCTTTAGCGGAAAAATTTACGAGCCGGAAATTTTTGGCCTGCCTTGCGGGCGTAGTGATAGGGCTCTGTACGGTTTTTGGACTGGAACAGAACACGGTGACGACCGTTTCGGGTGCCGTGGTATCGCTGGCGAGCCTTGTTACATATATCCTCGCGGAAGGGAAGATCGATGCCGCCGCGGTGCTTTCGGCGGTTGAGATCCTGCAGGAAGAACTGATCCCTCAGGAGACGGAAACACCCGTTAATCCGGATGAGTCCGCCAACCGGGAAACACCCGTCGACCCGGACAGGCCCGGGGAAACAGAAGATCCCCCGGCCGAAACGCAGTTTGCCGGGGGATCGGAACCGGCCTCGGCCGCCCCGGCGGAGTCAATTTTGGAAGCATAACACCCTCCTTATATTTCTCTCAGCTGACAGACAGAGAAAAGCCCGG
>JAUMXS010000134.1 GCA_030528965.1 Eubacteriales bacterium | reverse complement strand
GGTTTCCTGATTTTCAGCAAGGATCCGCTTCCCGGCGGAGATGCCCCGGACACGGGAAATAGGGCAAAGAAAGCTTCCCACAGCAAAACCAAACGGCTCGCCAAGCGGGAAGAAGACCCGATTGACGATACACCGTCGGCCCGGGCCACCGGCCCGGAGCCCAAACCGGCCGCTCCCTCCCACGCGGAGAAAGCACCGGTCGTACATACACAGGTCGTTTCCCCCGACTCCACTGTCCCGGCGGCCAAAGCCCCTGCTGCAAAGGCTGCGCCGGTCGAGACTTCCGATGACGAGTTCTCTCTGGAGTCCATTCTCGCGGAGTTTGGCGGAAAATGACCGAATATACGCAAATGATCACGGCGGAGGAAAACGGGGAGCGTATCGATACGCTCCTCGCGCGCAAGGGTTATACGCGCTCCGCCGCGCAGCGTTTTCTGGAGGCCGGCCTTGTCACGCTGAACGGCCAGCCCGTTCGCAAAAACCGCCGCACCGTCCCGGGAGAGATCTATGTCGTTTTGGAACCGGCTCCTGCCGACTCTCCCCTGTGTCCGCAGGATATCCCGCTGGACATCGTGTATGAGGACGAAGATGTGATCGCCGTCAACAAGCCCCGCGGGCTGGTGGTACATCCGGCGCCGGGCCATCCGGACGGCACGCTGGTAAATGCACTGCTTTTCCACTGCGGCGACAGTCTTTCCGGCATCGGCGGGGAAAAGCGCCCCGGTATCGTACACCGCATCGATAAGGACACCTCCGGGCTGCTGCTGGCCGCAAAAAACGATTTTGCCCATCAGTCCTTGTCTGCCCAGCTTGCGGACAGAAGCCTTTCCCGTATCTATGAAACCATTGCTGCCGGACGCCTCAGGGAAAATTCCGGCACGATCAATATTCCGATTGGCCGTCATCCGACCGACCGGAAGCGGATGTATGCCTTCGCTTCCGGACATGTACCGGAAAGCGCCCGGAATGCTGTTACGCACTGGGAGGTTATCGCGCGCTACAACGGCTGGACGCATCTGCGCTGTCATCTGGAGACCGGCAGAACGCATCAGATCCGTGTCCACCTTGCGCAGATTGGTCATCCCGTATTGGGAGATTTGGTCTACGGCCGCAAAAAAGCGGAAAAGGGTCTGGAAGGACAATGTCTGCACGCCCGCTGCCTGAAATTTATTCACCCCCGCAGCGGAGAACAAATCGTACTCACAACGGAGCTCCCGGACTACTTCCGGAACGTGATGGCGCGTCTGGGGCCCCCAGAGGGATAAATCCGCTACAGATTCCATAAAAAAAGAGAGATGCCCTATGCCTGTTATAAAGGATAACATAAGCTACCGCGTTGCCGATGTTCACGCGCATGTCTACCCCCGCAAGATCGCGGAAAAGGCCACGCAGGCCATCGGAAACTTCTATGATCTCGAGATGGACCGTGTCGGCCTTGCAAGCACTCTCTATGATGAAGGAAAACTGGCCGGCATTGACCGTTTTCTGATTTGTTCCGTGGCGACCAAACTGGAACAAATGCGAAGCATCACAGATTTCATCGCACGAACGTGCAGTGAATACAGCCCCTTCCTCGGCCTGGCCGCATGGCATCAGGACGCAGAAGATATCGACGGGGAATTTGATTATATAATGAAACATGGACTGCACGGTATCAAGCTGCATCCCGATTTCCAGCGCTTCAACATCGACGAACCCAAAATGCTGGACGTCTACAGGGAAGCGACACGCCGCGGTCTCGTCGTTCTCTTCCATACCGGTGACGACAGGACGGATTATTCCGCCCCCTCGCGGCTTGCGCGCGTAGTCGACAAGATCCCCGAGTTCACCTGTATCGCAGCGCATCTTGGCGGATACCGCAGCTGGAAAGAAGCAGCAAAGGTCCTGCACGGCTCCAATGTCTATGTTGACACGTCGAGCTCCCTCTTCTACGTCAGCAAAGAAGATGCTAAAAACAGCATTCGACATTTCGGTGTGGAACATACCTTGTTCGGAACGGATTTCCCGATGTGGACACCGACGCTTGAGCTGGATCGTTTCTTTGCGCTGGATCTTTCTCCCGAAGAAAACAAAGCGATCCTATACAACAATTTCGCTAGACTATTTAAACTGAACTAAAATAACAGCCGTCTCTTTCTATGTGAAAGAGACGGCTTTGCTATTTAGACAATACTATTAACTGTCGGCGCATTCATCGAAAGGCAAATTATGGCCGTGACAAAAATGCTTTACTTCATCAGAGCAGGATTCAGTCCGCGATTCGGAACAAAAAACAGGATCAGTGGCAGGACAGAGTCCGGGCTGGGGAGTGCATACCTTTAAGTCCATACCGGTAAGAGCAAGAAGCTCGGAAGCAAAAGAAGCAAGAAGATCGCGATTGATCTCGTAATGCATATAATGTCCCTTCTTCGTGCCAACCAGAAGCCCCGCCTCACGAAGGACCTTTAGATGCTGAGAAACAGCGGACTCGGTGATACCTAGATTCCCGGCCAAAGCGCGAACACAGTAGTTATGCTCAAGAAGAGTAGTAACAATCTTCCAACGACTTTCATCGGCCAAAGCCTTCAAAACAGAAGAATAATCCATAATAACCTCCTCTAAGAAAATGGATACTATAAGATTAACGCAGCAGTTCGATTAAGTCAACACTTAATCGAGAAATGAAATAAAAAACCTGCTGCATTTCTGCAGCAGGTTATATGATGTTGGCGTTGACCTATCTTTCCGGATCGTCTCCAATCAAGTATTTTCGGCACT
>JAUMXS010000036.1:7769-11968 GCA_030528965.1 Eubacteriales bacterium | reverse complement strand
TTCCGTCAGGCAGTTCACTACCAGCTGACTGCCGGCCGGGGAGACCCGGGCCGAAAGCGTATAGCCTGTCCCGGCGTGCCAGCGGTACAGTGGTTCCAGTTCGGGAGAATACACTGTTACGCAGCCCTTGTAGCCCTGTTCTTCCGTCGTGACAGCCAGATACCCGTTTTCGTTTACGGAAACGGAGATAATGGTATCTTCGGTATCCAGATCGGTGACCGTGCCGTCCGGACCGGCAGTGCGCAGGGCGGTTCCGCCCACATCAAAGAAGGCACACAGAACGGGGGAAACAGCTACAGACGGCTGGTCCATGGAAAAAACCTGCCGGGCAACTGTTTTGCCGTCTGAGTCAAGAAGCTGCAGTCCGGTGACGGAGGCGGCGGCCAGCCCGTCTCCGGAAAGAGCAAATACCTGTTCGCCGCCGGATTCATATGAAAAAGCTTCTTCACCGGCCCAGGAGCTGTCCTCCCTTCCGAAGAGTCGTTGGATCGTTTCCGCATTGAGCTCGTCGCGGAAAAGGAAGGCGAGAACGGCAAAAACCACTAAAATGACGGTCAGAACGGTGACCAGAGGCCTGCTCGTTTTGTTGGTTTTATGCTTCATGCCGCACCTTTACAGCCGTATACGGCCAGATAATTGATTCTACATTATACCACAGAAAACGCATTGTTTTCAATCCCCATTTCGACCCGGCAGGTCGAATTCTGCTGTCATCATCTCTCCGACGACGCCCTCATACCAGATGCGGTTCATATACAGTCCCTGGGGCGGCATGGTAGGGCCGGTGAGTCGGCGATCACGGGTTTCGAGCAGCTGAGGAATGTCCTTCGGACAAAGTTTGCCATGCGCGGCATATACCATGGTTCCCACGATGGCCCGGACCATGTTGTACAGAAAGCCGTCAGCGCAGACGCGGACTTCAATCAGGTCGCCGGTCCGCTCCGCCTCGCACCAGTATACCGTGCGAACCGTGGTTTTCGTTTCGGTTCCCACACTGCGCACAGCGGCAAAGTCATGCGTGCCGACAAAGGAAGCGGCAGCGCGGCGCATCAGTTCGATATCCAGCGGAGCGGGATAAAAACAGACACGCTGCTGCAGGAAAGGATCCCGAATGCGGCTGTTGAGGATACGGTAGACGTATTCCTTTTTGATGCAGGAACCGATGGCGTTGAAATCCTCCGGAGCCTCACAGGCGGCAGAAACGGCAATGTCGTCCGGCAGGCGGGAATTGATGGCCAGCGGAAGCCGGTCGATGGGGATGCGGCTTTCTGTGCGGAAATTCGCACAATAACGCAGGGCATGCACCCCGGCATCGGTTCGGCCGCAGCCGACTGTCCGGATGGTGCCGCCGCAGGTTTTTTCCAGAGCGCGTTCCAGCGTTTCCTGGACCGTTATTTCCGTTTTCTGCGTCTGCCAGCCGTGATAGGCAGAGCCGTCATAGGACAGACGCAGTGCAATATTTCGTCTGCTCATAGTCCGAATACAGCCAAAACGATGACCATCGCGAGCACAAAAAACCAGAAGAGAAGCGTCAGATAATCGCGGCGCTGCATGGTCAGAACTTTCATACGTGTACGGCCCTCGCCACCATGGTAACAGCGGCATTCCATGGCAACAGCCAGCTCGTCCGCGCGGCGAAACGCACTGACAAACAGGGGGACCAGAATGGGCAGCAGAGCTTTCGCCCTCCGCGCAAGAGAGCCGGTTTCAAAATCTGCTCCGCGTGCCCGCTGCGCGCTCATGATCTTATCGGTCTCCTCAATGAGCGTGGGGATGAAGCGCAGGGCAATGCTCATCATCATGGACAGTTCGTGGATCGGGACACGGAGCTTCTTCAACGGGGAGAGAAGCTGTTCCAGACCGTCTGTCAGGGCGAGCGGCGAGGTGGTGTAGGTGAGCAGGAAAGTGCCGCAGACCAGCATCATGATACGCGCTGTCATAAATACGGCGTTGCGAAGACCTTCCCAGGTGATGCGCAGGATCCAGACCTCAAAGATGACCCGTCCCTGCGTACCGAAAAGGTTCAGGAGACTTGTGAGTATCAGAATGAACAAAAGCGGCTTGAGGCCCTTCAGAAGAGCGGCGGGACGGATGCGGGAGAGTCCTACACAGAGACACAGAACAAGGAACATGAAAGCGTAGGAAACGTAACTCACAGCCGTAAACAGTGCCGCGATATAGAATACTACAGACAGAATCTTCGTGCGGGGGTCCAGCCGATGGACAATCGTGTATCCGGGGAAGAATTGTCCGAGGGTGATGTCTTTCAGCATAAGCTATCCCCCTTTCGAAGGGCGAGAAGCTCATCCCGCAGCTGTTCCGCAGTGAATACGGAGGGCGAGACGGGGACTCCAAGTTCACGCAGACGCAGGGCGAGAAGCGTGGGAGCCGGAATGTCCAGACCCATGCCGCGCAGTTTCTCCGCGTGCGAAAAGACCTCATTCGGCAGACCGTCCATGACGATTTTTCCTTCGGACAGGACCAGCAGACGGTCCGCGCGGCGCGCAGCTTCTTCCATGCTGTGCGTGACCAGAAGAATGGCGGCGCCGGTCTCGCGATGATAGCGGTCAATATTGTCAAGTATATCCGCACATCCGGCGGGATCAAGTCCGGCAGTAGGCTCATCCAGGATCAGAAGACGGGGGCGCATGGCAATGACGCCGGCGATGGCGACGCGGCGTTTCTGTCCGCCGGAGAGTTCCAGCGGCGAGGCACCGAAAAGTTCCTCCGGAATGCCGGTGAAATCGGCGGCTTCACGGACACGCTCATCGATCTCATCCTGCCGCAGGCCCATGTTGCCGGGGCCGAAAGCGATGTCACGCCAGACAGTTTCTTCAAACAACTGATGTTCCGGATACTGAAACACCAGCCCGACCTGGAAACGGATATTGTGCGTGGCCTCTTTGGAGCGGAAAATGTCCTCTCCCTCAAAAAGTACACGTCCGTCGGAGGGCTTGAGGAGTCCGTTCATGTGCTGAATGAGCGTGGACTTACCGGAACCGGTATGCCCGATCAGCGCGGTATATTGCCCGGACAGCAGATCGAGAGAAACGCCGTTCAGAGCTTTTTTTTCAAAGGGAGTTCCCCGGCCGTAGACATGGCAGAGGTTTTCCAGACGCAGGATTGTCATGTGGATTGCCTCCCTTTCCAAAGAACGGCGATAGCCTGGGCGCAGTCTTCCACGTCCAGTGCATCGAGCGGAAGCTGCAAGCCTTCCGCGGAGAGTTCCCAAAGTATTTTCGTGGTGGCGGGTACCTCCAGACCAAGCTCGTACATTTTTTCTACCTGCGTAAACACCTGCGCAGGCGTTCCGTCGAGCGCGATCTTACCGTCAGCCATAACCAGCACGCGGTCAGCATGGATGCACTCATCCATGTGATGCGTGATGAGCACGACGGTGATACCGTAATCCTGACGGAGCTGATCGACCACGCGGAGAACTTCCCGGCGGCCGCTGGGATCCAGCATGGCCGTGGGTTCGTCAAGAACCAGTACGTCGGGGCGCATGGCGATGACACCGGCGATGGCGATGCGCTGCTTCTGACCGCCGGAGAGAAGATGCGGAGCGTGCATGCGGAATTCATACATTCCGACGCTTCGCAGGGCCTCATCCACCCGGTGACAGATCTCTTTTGAAGGCAGACCGAGATTTTCGGGCGCAAAGGCAACATCGTCTTCCACAACGCTGGCGACGATCTGATTGTCGGGGTTCTGAAATACCATTCCTACCGTATGCCGGATCTGCATCAGAACGGCCTCATCCGCGGTGTTCATTCCGTTGACGAGGACACGGCCCTTTGAGGGGAGAAGAATGGCGTTGAGATGTTTTGCAAGAGTGGATTTTCCGGAGCCGTTGCGGCCCAGGACCGCGACGAATTCTCCCCGGAAAATGGAGAGCGAGAGGTCACTTAGCGTGTCCTGAGAGGCCTCCGGATACCGGAAAGAGAGATTTTCGATCTGGATAATGGCAGAGTCCATATACATCACCTTTCCCAACGGCAGGTGGCGCCGCAGGGAAGAACAAGTCCCGAAGCGGACGCGGGCAAGCCCAGTTCCTGAGACTCGGAATGGCCGCCAAAGCGTTTGGAGAAAATGCTCTCACAGAGATAGGTCAGCACAGCGGGAGAAAGCCCGGTGGTATAGGCATTGAGGACCACAAAGAGAGGATCATCGGAGAGAACACCGGAGCAAAGCTGCAG
>JAUMXS010000036.1:6356-7759 GCA_030528965.1 Eubacteriales bacterium | reverse complement strand
AAATCCCAAAGATTGTTTTCCAGCTTCCATATCTCACCGGAGGGGCCGCGGCCATAGGAAGGAGGATCAAGGATCAGCGCGTCATAACGGCGGCCGCGACGGATCTCGCGTTCGACAAAGCGGGCGCAGTCATCGACGATCCAGCGGACGGGACGATCCGCAACGGAGGAAGCGGCAGCGTTTTCCTTGGCCCAGGCGACCATACCCTTGGCGGCGTCCACATGACAGACGGAGGCGCCGGCAGAGAGACAGGCGACGGTGGCGGCGCCGGTATAGGCAAAGAGATTCAGCACACGCACTTCCCGATGGGCTGCGCGGATATGCTCCATGGCAAAATCCCAGTTTGCAGCCTGTTCGGGGAAAATCCCGGTGTGCTTAAAATTCATGGGTTTTACGAGAAAGCGCAGATCACCGTATTGGATCTGCCAGGAAGCAGGAAGACGCCCTTTGTTCCAGGACCCACCGCCTGTGCTGCTGCGGGTATAACGTCCGTCCGGATTCTTCCAACGAGGATCAAGCCGGGGGGTATCCCAAATAGCCTGAGGGTCGGGACGCACAAGGATTTTTGAGCCCCAGCGCTCCAGCCGCTCCCCTCGGGAACAGTCCAGAAGTTCATAGTCTTTCCAATGATCTGAAATCCACATAAATCTCTCTCCGCCGAAATGCGGCGTATAACACCGCCTAGTTTACATTATCAAATTAATTTATCATATTTGAAGCGGAACTTCAATATATTCTCTCTCGTCGGGAGCAATTTTTCTGCATTCACTTCCTAGACAGTTTGCGGCGAAACCGGAAGTGTTTTATAATTGACACATGAGGCGCCGCGTGGTAATATAATATGGCATAAGTAAGGGCAGAGAAGGGGAGAGTAATATCTTTTCCGACCACAGAGAGGTTCCGCCGAGGCTGGAAGCGGAGCCGGTTCGGACGGATGTGAAATGCGCCCCGGAGTCCCGGGAGGAGGAAATGCTTCCCCGTCCCGGCCGCGTTAAGGCCGAATCGGTCAACTATGGCCGAGGAGTTATAAGCGAGAGTGGAACCGCGTTGTGTACGCCTCTCATGCCCTGTGGCATGGGAGCTTTTTTATTGGGTTCCCCAAAAGCCGAATAATGCCGGTGCCTCCGAAAACGGGGGATGCGCTGTGCTATGGAGCGTGTTAGCCGGCATGGGAGGAAATTGTGTTTTTTCAAGAGATTCGAGAACTTGTTGCTGCCTATCGCGCCCGGGATCCGGCGGCTACATCTGCGCTGGAGATCATCCTGCTCTATCCCGGTGTGCGTGCTGTGCGGAATCATCGCCGTGCCAACTGGTGTTATCATCATAATCTGAAATTCCTGGCGCGTCTGATCTCCCAGCACAGCCGTCGACGCACAGGCATTGAAATACATCCCGGTGCGACC
>JAUMXS010000036.1:0-6346 GCA_030528965.1 Eubacteriales bacterium | reverse complement strand
CAAACCGGCCCACTGGTTTTATAAACACAAACGCTACGGCATTGCCCGTTTTATTTCGCAGTTTTCCCGTTTTCTGACCGGCGTGGAGATCCACCCCGGCGCCACCATCGGCAAATATCTGTTCATCGACCACGGTATGGGAATCGTGATCGGCGAGACGGCAGAGATCGGTGATGACTGCCTGATCTATCAGGGAGTTACCCTCGGCGGTACCGGTAAGGATACCGGAAAGCGTCATCCCACGATAGGAAATAATGTCCTGATCGGCAGCGGCGCCAAGGTCCTCGGGCCGTTTCGGGTGGGCGATAATTGCCGCATCGCGGCCAATGCTGTTGTACTCAAGGAGATCCCTCCGGACTGCACCGCGGTCGGTGTTCCGGCCCGCGTTGTGCGTGTGGCGGGCGAAAAGGTCAACTATGCTGCCGAAGTGGACCACATCCATATTACAGACCCTGTTTCTGTCGAAATCGCCGCTCTGCGCGGTCAGATAGAGCTTCTTGAGCGACAGGTGGACAGAAAAAAAGAAAATGATAATAACACTCACGAAGGAGGAAAAAAATATGCGGTTCTTCAACACCATGACAATGCATAAGGAGGAGTTTGCTCCCATCGAAGAAGGCAAGGTGTGTATGTACGCCTGCGGCCCCACGGTTTATAACTATATCCATGTCGGCAACGCGCGGCCTATCATCATGTTCGATGTCCTGCGGCGTTACTTTGAGTATCGCGGCTATGACGTCACCTTTGTGCAGAACTTTACGGATGTGGATGACAAGATCATCCGCCGTGCCAACGAGGAGGGGATCTCCTCCGACGAAGTGGCCGAGAAATACATTGCGGAATACTGGAAGGATGCCGGCGGACTGGGCGTTCTGCCTGCCACGGTCCATCCCCGTGCCACGGAGAATATCGATGCGATCATCAAGATCATCGAGACTCTGATTGAAAAAGATTATGCCTACGAGGCCGAGGGCGATGTATATTACCGTACGCTGAAGTTTGAAGAATATGGTAAGCTGTCCCATCAGCCGATCGACGATCTCATGGCCGGTGCCCGCGTAAATGTCGGTGAAGTGAAGGAAAATCCCCTTGACTTCGCACTTTGGAAGGCTGCCAAGCCCGGCGAACCTGCCTGGGATTCTCCCTGGGGCAAGGGCCGTCCCGGCTGGCATATCGAATGCTCTGCCATGTCCAACCGTTATCTCGGCAAGACGATCGACATCCATTGCGGCGGCGCGGACCTTGCGTTCCCGCACCATGAAAATGAGATCGCCCAGTCTGAGGCCGCCAACGGCTGCAAATTCGTCAACTACTGGCTGCACAACGGCTTCATCAATATTGATAATCGCAAGATGTCCAAATCTCTGGGCAATTTCTTCACCGTACGTGAAGCGGCGGAAGTCTATGGGTATGACTGCATCCGCATGTTTATGCTCATGAGCCACTACCGCAGCCCGCTGAATTATTCCGGAGAGATCCTGAATCAGGCGGCGGCGGCTCTGGAGCGCCTTCGCACGACGAAGGCCAATCTCGAGTTCTATGCGAAGAACGGCGGCGATGGCGAACTGACCGAAACTGAACAGGTCAACGGACTGGAAAAGTACCGTGCCCGCTTTATTGAGGTCATGGATGACGACTTCAATACGGCTGATGCCGTGTCGGTCATTTTTGAGCTGGCGCGTGAAGCAAACGCTGCGGTATCCCCCAGCTCCAACCCGACCCGCAGTTTGGCGGAAGCTTATCTGAAAGTCTTTTTGGAACTCAGTGACGTGCTGGGCATTCCTTATGGTGCCGCAGAGGCGGACGATCTGGATGCGGAGATCGATGCTCTGATCGAACAGCGTCAGGCGGCCCGTAAAGCCAAGAATTGGGCGGAAGCCGACCGTATCCGCGATGAACTGAAAGCACAGGGCATCATTCTGGAAGACACGCCGCAGGGTGTTAAGTGGAAGAGAGCCTGACACAGGAAAGAAAAACTTTGGCTACGGTCTGATAAAGACAATGGGCAGAGGCGGAAAGATTTATCAGGGGCGGAAGCTTTCTTGCTTCTGCCCCGCAATAATGAGTCAGATATCAAAAAGCCCCCGGGACTTGCATAGAGTTATGCAAGAGCCCGGAGGATATTTGATAAACGTCATTTTTATTGATTAGCCCGACGACGAAGTGAAAGACAGTCGGCGATCATGGCGATAAACTCAGAGTTTGTCGGTTTTCCTTTGATGTTCGATACGGTATAGCCGAAGAACCGCTGGAGGGTCTCCAGATCTCCGCGATCCCACGCGACCTCGATGGCATGGCGGATGGCACGTTCCACACGGGAGGGTGTGGTGTTGAATTTGCGGGCAACTTCCGGATACAACACTTTTGTGACCGCGTTGATTACATCCATATCGTTGATGGTCAGGATGATGGCTTCACGCAGATACTGATAGCCTTTGATATGTGCGGGGACGCCGATCTCGTGGATCACATCGGTAACAACGGTTTCGAGATTGTCTTCCGGACGGAGAACTGTGTTGACATCCTGACGAAGCTGCGGAAGAATACGATCTCCCACGCGGCCGAATTGTCGGATCCGTTCCAGCAGAACCGGAGTCTCACAGGGTTTGGTCATAAAATAGGCTGCACCCAACTCGGATGCCTCCACGATCACCTGACTGTTGACAAAGCCGGACAAAATGATCACCGTGGTTTTCTGTCCGATTTCCGGGAGTTTCCGCAATACACCGAGACCGTCCAGTTTCGGCAGTACGAGTTCCAGCAAAACCACATCCGGTTTATGCTCCGAGATCATGTTCAGTGCCTCAGGTCCATTGGAAGCAGTTCCGACGACCTCCAGATCCGGCTCCCCGTTCAGGACATCTGTCAGCAATGTCCTTACATCCTCACCGGGATCTACAATCAGTATACGAGTCTTAGTATCCATAACGCCCCTCCATTAGTATTTCACAACGGGAAGCTCTCTCTATATATGCAAATCACCATTGGGTAATCCCCAATTTACCATACAAAGGAAGAATTTGCAACAAAAAATATCCAATCTGCAGGAAAAAATGTTTACATAATGTTACATTATTCGACATGATTCGTCATGAAACTAAGAGCCGGGGAGAGGCTGAAAAGATGTTCCCGACCGGAAAAAACGAAAGGAATGAAAAATGAAAGTATTACTTCTTAACGGCAGTCCGCATGTAAAGGGCAGTACCTTCCGTGCCTTGACCGAGGTCGCTTCGGTTCTGCAGGAAGAGGGCATTGAATCGACGATTTTCCACATCGGAACGAAACTGGCGACCGGATGTCTGGGCTGCGGAGCCTGCGCGGGCAAGGGACGCTGTATTTTTGACGGAGACCGGGTCAATGAATTTCTGAAGGAGATGGAGACTGCGGATGCTCTGATCATCGGGTCCCCGGTGTATTTTGCCGGTGCAGCCGGTGGGCTGACGGCATTTCTGGATCGTGCGTTTTTTGCGGGCGATCGTCGGTTTTTCCGGCATAAACCTGCGTCTTCGATCGTGGTTGCACGCCGCGCGGGAGCAACGACGTCTCTCGATCAGCTCAACAAGTATTTCCAGATTCGGGAGATGCCTGTGATTTCTTCCCGTTACTGGAATATGGCCCATGGCTTTGTGCCTGAGGAGATCCCTCAGGACGAGGAAGGCTGCCAGATCATGCGTATCCTGGCGCGGAATATGGCATGGTTCCTCCGCTGCAAGGAAGCGGGCGAGAAGGCGGGGATCTTCCCGCCGGAACCGGAAACTCCGATCACGACGTCGTTCATCCATTAAACAGAGTTATTTGATTGAACTCTCATTTTCCTGACAGCTCCCGGGCATTTTCCGAAAGCGTTCACCGGAGGATGCCCGGAGGTTGAAAGGAAAAACTCTTGATAAATAGAGAGAGATGTAGTACACTATTACAGTGACCCTTGGCAAGGCTGCACTAGTCGGGGAGCCAGCGGTGCCCTGTGACCTGCAAGCCGCTACAGCAGGGATGAATTCCCGGCCGAGGAGGAGCGCTGTGCCGTCCGGCCGTCGTATGTGGCGTTGACGATCCGGTCTTGCGCAACGGAGGCCCGTGAACCATGTCAGGCGGGGAACCGAGCAGCATTAAGCGGGTACCTTTGTGTGCCGCGAGGGTGCCGGGTTTGAGCTGGCAGCGACGGTATCGGGTGTAGCGTTTCCTTCAGAGTCGGGTGTGCAGTCTTGCCAAGGGTCATGACCTTTGGGGAGCGTGACGGCTGTGTATCAGGCGTTTTACAGAAAATACAGGCCGAAAAGTTTTGACGACGTGGTTGGGCAGGAGCATATCACTGAGACCTTACGGAATCAGGTGCGCTCCGGACGGCTTAGCCACGCCTATCTTTTCATTGGAACACGCGGCACGGGTAAGACCACCTGCGCAAAACTCCTTGCCCGCGCGGTAAACTGTGAGAATCCGCAGGATGGAAATCCCTGCGGACATTGTCGTTCCTGCCTGGGAATAGAAGACGGTTCGATTCTGGATGTGGTGGAGCTGGATGCTGCCTCCAATAACGGCATAGACAATGTGCGTGCCATCCGGGATGAAGCGATTTTTTCACCCGCATCTGTTCGGATGCGGGTATATATCGTGGACGAAGTCCACATGCTCTCCACGCCTGCTTTCAATGCGCTGTTGAAAATTCTGGAAGAGCCGCCGGCGCATTTGATGTTCATTCTGGCAACAACGGAACTGCACAAGATCCCGGCCACGATACTGTCGCGCTGTCAGAGACATAGTTTCCGTCGTCTCACGGCCGATACGGTGGCCGAGAGACTGCTTCGGGTGGCAAGCCAAGAGGGCATTGAGCTGCTTCCGGATGCTGCCCGTCTTTTGGGACGACTGGCGGAAGGATCCATGCGCGACGGCCTGACCTTGCTGGATCAGTGTGCCTCCGGTGAGCGGGTGGATACGGAAACGGTGCTCTCTGCCATGGGCCTGTCGGGCAATTACCGGATGAGACAGCTTTTGGACAGTATTGCGGCGGGGGATACCGATGGGGCGCTTATGCTGTTCCAGACACTCTGGCAGAATGGAAAAGAACCCGCATCAATGCTTACGGAGCTGGCTTCGCTTATGCGGGATGCTTTGATGCTGCGTGTGGCCCCGAAGCATGGGCAGGAATTGTTGTCCGGTGCATACGATGAAGAAAGCCTGCGGACGGTTTCTCTTGAACAGGAGGAACTCCTGCGGGGTATTGATACTATCCAGCGCTGGCTGGGCCGGATGGCTGCGGCGCGCAGTCCGCGTATGCTGGCAGAGCTGTGCCTTGTGGAACTCTGCGGTTCCGGTGTCGAGCCCGTGGAGAAACCGGCATTTGCAGGGATTTCGTCTGCCAATACACGGCCGAAGCCCGTTCGTAAGGCTCCGGAAAAGATACCGGCACAGGCTCTCGACGCTGTCAGGGGAGAATCTCCGGTGAAAGTACCGGAGGAATCTGTTCGGGAGGAGGAACTGCCTCCGATTCCCGATGAGCCGCCATGGGAGACGGCTGAACCGCCTGCTGCGGTAGAGGAACCGATCCCGGAACAGTCGGTAACGCAGGCGACCAATACAGCACCTGAAAACATATCGACAAAACCGGCGTCCGTGCCGGATTGGGCGGGCTTCCTTCGCGAGGCGGAGTCGAAGCTGTCGCCGGGAATATATCGTCTTATTGCGGACGAGTTCCAAACGCAGGGCGAATTCCAGGAAGGGGAACTGGTCCTGCATATCTCCGGAAGCTTTGCCATGAACCTGCTGAGTGCCCCGGATACACAGGGGAAATTGCGCGCCTGTGCGTCTGTGTATTGCGGAGTGCCGATGGAGCTGCGGCTGGAAACGGCGGTACCTCCTAAGGGAGACGTGGACAAGCTGGATGGATTGGGAAAATTTGGTAATGTCACATTTGGATAGGAGGATAAGAATATGGCAAGGGGCGGATTTCGAGGCGGAAGCTACGGTGGAATGAACCAGGCAAACATGATGCGCCAGGCACAGAAGATGCAGAAGGATCTCCTGAAGATGCAGGAAGACCTGGAAGCCAGCACCTATACTGCAACTTCGGGCGGCGGAGTCGTAACGGCTACGGTAACCGGTAAGCGTGAGGTACAGAGCCTGGTGATCGACCCGGAGGCAGTGGATCCCGATGATGTCGAGATGCTGCAGGATATGGTCATTGCGGCAGTGAATGAAGCACTTCGCCAGGCGGAAGCTGCTGCTACACAGAATATGGCACGCCTGACCGGCGGCTTGGGCGGCGGTCTGGGCCTTGGATTTTAAGTAAAGATTTCATAACGATAAAAAAGATCGGCGCAGCAGGTAAAGCTTGCTGCGCCGATCTTTTTAT
>JAUMXS010000035.1 GCA_030528965.1 Eubacteriales bacterium | reverse complement strand
TTCTCGACGGTGATGAGTTCGGTTTGTCCCTCGGGGTAGTTGGTGATGGTGAGCTTGACCGGGTGCAGGACGGCCATGACACGGCGGGCGTGTTCATTGAGGTCCTCACGCAGACAATGCTCGAGGAAGGCGTACTCCACGGTGCTGCTGACCTTGGCAACGCCGATGCGCTCACAGAAATTCCGGATGGAGGCGGGGGTATAACCGCGGCGGCGGAGACCGCACAGAGTCGGCATACGGGGGTCATCCCAGCCGGAGACGTACTTCTCCTCCACCAAACGGCGGAGCTTGCGCTTCGACATGACGGTATAGTTAATGCCGAGGCGGGCGAATTCGATCTGCCGGGGACGGGAGGGGACGGAGACGTTGTTCACGACCCAGTCATAGAGAGGACGATGGTCCTCGTACTCCAGAGAGCAGAGGGAGTGCGTGATGCCTTCGATCGCGTCCTGAATGGGGTGCGCGAAGTCGTACATCGGGAAGATGCACCACTTCGTGCCCTGCCGATGATGCTCAATGAAGCGGATACGGTAGAGGACGGGGTCACGCATATTGAAGTTGCCGCTGGCAAGATCGATCTTGGCGCGCAGCGTATACTTCCCTTCGGGGAATTCGCCGGCGCGCATCCGGCGGAAGAGATCGAGAGACTCTTCGATCGGGCGATCACGGAAGGGGCTGCGGGCCGGTGTGGAGGTGTCACCGCGGTATTCGCGGAACTGTTCCGGCGTCAGTTCGCAGACATAGGCGAGACCCTTCTGAATGAGCTCTTCGGCATAGTTATAGGTCTGCTCAAAATAATCGGAGCCATAGAAGAAACGGTCATCCCAATCGAAGCCGAGCCAGTGGATATCTTCCTGAATGGCTTCGACATACTCGGTGTCTTCCTTGGCCGGGTTGGTATCATCCATACGGAGATTTGTGATCCCGCCGAATTTTTCGGCGATCCCGAAGTCGATGCACATGGCCTTGCAGTGTCCGATGTGCAGATAGCCGTTGGGTTCCGGGGGGAAACGGGTGTGGATCTGCATGCCCTCACAGCGTCCGCCGGGGGCGAGATCTTCCTCCACAAAGGCCTCAATAAAGTTCCGGGAAATTTCGTCCATATATTTTCACTCCGTTCGTATATACATGAGGTAATAATTCATTATATACGAATCAGTCTTATTTTACAATCCCCTTCTTCCTGCCTTTGCAGGATCCCGATGGCCGGAAAGATCATGGATGGGAGCCGGTTGCAGGGCCGTTCCGTAAGGTTACGGGAGTTCGGTACAGCTGCATTCCGTACACGGTTACGGAGGGGCGGTGCAGTTGCTTTTTACAGAGGTTCGCTACAGGCTTTTTTTGTCGTATGGTCACGGGCGTCACAGAAGTGCGCGGCGCAGGTTTTCCACCGCGCGGCGTTCGAGCCGGGAGACCTGCACCTGTGATACACCGATGACGCGGGCGGAGGCATCCTGTGTCAAACCGTGAAAATAGCGGAGGGCGATGACCTGACGCTCCCGTTCCGGAAGAGTATTGATGGCCTCACGCAGGGCAACGTGCTCCACCATGCGTTCTTCCTGCGTGAAGTCACCCAGAACGTTTTCCAGTGTGAAGCCGTCATCGCCGGTCTCGCGCTGCAGACTCTCCATGGGCCCGACGGCCAACTCGGCCGAGGCGATATCCTCCGGCGCGGCGCCGGTCTCGGCTGCCAGCTCCGAGAGAGTGGGTTCCCGGCCCAGACGTTGTTCCAGCGCGGCCCGGGCTGTACGGATGGCGGCTGCAAGCTCCTTGACGCTGCGGCTGACCTTCACAGCACCGTCATCCCGCAGAAAACGGCGGATCTCGCCGGAGATTTTGGGGACGGCATACGTGGAAAAACGGGTGCCGAAGCTTTCGTCATAGCCGCGGACAGCCTTGAGAAAGCCCACACAGCCGAGCTGATAGAGATCGTCCGGGTCCACGCCTCGTCCAAAGAAACGTCGGGCGACGCTCCAGATAAGGCCGGCATTTTCCTGCACCATCCGGCGGGTGGCATCGGCGTCACCGGCGCGGGCCTGACGCAAAAGTTCCAGCTGCTGATCCATCAATGCAAAGACTTTTTGCAGCGGATGCTCCGGAGCATGGTGACTGTGGTGCCGCGGCCGGGGGCGGACTTCACGCGCAGTTTATCCATAAAACTCTCCATGATGGTAAAGCCCATGCCGCTGCGTTCCGCGCCTCCGGTCGTAAACATGGGTTCCATTGCTTTGTTGATGTCTTCAATGCCGCGGCCCCAATCGCGTACGACGAGCTCCAGCTTGTTGTCCTCCAGGATCCGCGCACGGATCATGATCCGCCCCAGCTCATCCGGATAGGCGTGAACGATGGCGTTGGTGACTGCCTCGCTCACTGCGGTGCGGATATCGCCGAGTTCTTCCAGCGTGGGGTCCAGCTGAGCCGCAAAACAGGCAATGGCCCCGCGGGCAAAGCTCTCGTTGGTACTGCGTGCCGGAAATTCCAGTTTTATGTAGTTTTCGTATTTCATGTTGTGACCTCTCTGACTCCGTTTGAGATGGGGACCAGCCGGTCAATCCCGGCTGCATCGATGACGCGCTGCGGCTGGGCTGTGGGATTTATCACCCAAAGGCGGCCATCCAGCTCGCGCATCCGTTTGTGTATGCGCAGAATGAGCGCGATCCCGGAACTGTCCATGAAGCTGAGCCCCGAGAGATCAAGAAAAAGATCATGTGGGAGCCGGTGGTCGATGAGCCTGTCCACTTCGCTCATACTGCCGCGTGCCCCGTGGTGGTCCAGTTCGCCTGACAGCCGAACGGTCAGACGTCCGTTTTCGTATGCGGTGCTGATCTTCAATCCACACCCTCCTTCGTAGTTCTGCCGTGAAAAGCCATTCGCATTCGACGGGATCTCTCCCGTTTCGTGGGAAAGATCCGAAAAAATAATGGCGCCGCGGACGGGTCCGCAGCGCCATTGTAAAACGGGCGTATTAAAAAGCTTGTCGAATAGTCGTACTATTCGAAAAAATAATTCATACAGGGAAAAGATTCACGAAAAGCCGACGCGGCTTTATCCGAGTGCGCTCAGGCTCTTCTCAAGGTTTGCGATGAGAGCTTCCAGCTTGGCGGCACGTTCCCGTTCCACGTTGACCACGGCTTCGGGAGCGCGGGAGACGAAGTTTTCGTTGGCAAGCTTCTTGCGCTGACCTTCCAGCTGCCCGCGGGCCTTGTTCAGCTCCTTGGAAAGGCGGGCACGTTCGGCGTCCAGATCAACGAGCTGAGCCAGCGGCATAAACATCCGCGCGCCGTCGGTGACGACGGAGACCATGCCTTCGGTATCGGTCGGGACGGTCGTGGTGACGGTTACCTCACCGGCGTAAGCCAGCTTGGAGAGATAGGTGCGGCCGGCTTCGAACACCGCAGTGTTTTCGGCGGCGATGATGAGCTCCGGTTTGCGGGAAGGCGGAACATTCATTTCGGCCCGGCGCGAACGTACGGCGCGCACGGCGTCCATGATGGTCTCGAAAGCCGCTTCATCTTCGGGGAAGTTCAGGGCTTCGTCATACTTCGGGAACGGAGCAATGATCAGCGCTTCGCCCTCATGCGGCAGCGCCTGGAAGATCTCTTCCGTGATATACGGCATGAAGGGGTGCAGGAGCTTCAGCGTATCGGTGAGGACATAGAGCAGGACGCGCTGTGCGCTCTCCTTCGCCGCCTCGTCACCGCTGTTCAGACGGGGTTTCGTGAGTTCGATATACCAGTCGCAGAAGCTGTCCCAAAGGAAGTCGTAGATCTTCTGCGCGGCGATACCGAGTTCGTACTTGTCGAGGTTTTCACGGACCTCGGCGGTCAGACTGTTGAGCTTGGAAAGGATCCAGCGATCTTCCAGTTCCAGAGTCTCCGGAAGGCCGACGTCCTCGATGGAGAGGTTCATCATCACGAAACGGCTGGCGTTCCAGATCTTGTTGGCAAAGTTGCGCATGGCCTCGCAGCGCTCGACATAGAAACGCATATCGTTTCCGGGGGAGTTGCCGGTGATGATGTTAAAGCGCAGGGCGTCGGCACCGAAACGGTCGATCATCTCAACAGGGTCAACGCCGTTGCCGGCGGATTTGCTCATTTTCTTGCCCTGCGGGTCACGGATGATACCGTGGATGAGAACGGTGTGGAAGGGGTATTTCTTCATCTGTTCGCAGCCGGAGAAGATCATGCGGGCGACCCAGAAGAAGATGATATCGTAACCGGTGACCAGAACGTCGGTGGGATAGAAGTAGTTGAGGTCGGGGGTGTCCTCAGGCCAGCCGAGCGTGGAGAAGGGCCAGAGGGCGGAGGAGAACCAGGTATCCAGCACGTCGGGATCGCGCTCGATGTGCTTGCTGTGGCAGGCCTCGCACTCGGTGGGATCTTCCATAGTCACGGTGACGTGACCGCAGTCGGCACAGGTCCAGGCAGGGATCCGGTGGCCCCACCAGAGCTGGCGGGAAATACACCAGTCGCGGACATTGTACATCCAGTTGAGGTAGGTCTTGGCGAAACGTTCGGGCACGAACTTCACTTCGCCTTCCTCGACGACGCGGATGGCTTCCTTGGCCAGGGGCTCCATTTTGACGAACCACTGTTCGGAGGAGAGCGGCTCGACGTCGTTGTGGCAGCGGTAGCAGGAGCCGACGTTGTGGCCGTAATCCTCGACACTCACGAGATAACCCTGCTCCTTCAGGTCTTCCACGATGGCCTTGCGGCATTCGTATCGATCCATGCCGTTGTACTTGCCGCCATTGATGATATGGGCATTCTCGTCCAGAATAAGGAGGAATTCGAGGTCATGCCGCATGGCAACTTCGAAGTCGTTGGGGTCGTGGCAGGGGGTCATCTTGACACAGCCGGTACCGAAATCCATCTCGACGTACTCGTCGGCAACGATGGGGATCTCACGGCCGACCAGCGGCAGGATGCAGGTCTTGCCCACGATGTCCTTATAACGCTCATCGTTCGGGTTCACGGCGACGCCGGTATCGCCCAGCATAGTCTCGGGACGGGTGGTGGCGACGATGAGGTCACCGGAACCGTCCGCGAGCGGATACCGGATATGCCACAGATGGCCGGGCTTATCCACATATTCGACTTCGGCGTCACTGAGGGCGGTGGTGCAGTGCGGGCACCAGTTGATGATGCGCTTACCTTTATAAATAAGGCCCTTCTGATACAGGTCGACAAAAGTCTTGCGCACAGCCTTGGCGCAGATGTCATCCATAGTGAAGCGCTGACGTTCCCAGTCACAGGAAGAACCCAGAGTCTTGAGCTGTTCTACGATGCGGTCACCGAAGCGGTTTTTCCAATCCCAGACACGTTCCAGGAAGGCTTCACGACCGAGGTCAAAGCGGGTGAGGCCCTCGGCACGGAGCTGTTCTTCGACCTTGATCTGGGTGGCGATGCCGGCATGGTCATAGCCGGGGAGCCACAGGGCGGAGTAGCCGTCCATTCTCTTATAGCGGGTGAGAACATCCTGAATGGTCTCGTCAAAGGCATGGCCCAGATGGAGCTGACCCGTGACGTTGGGAGGGGGGATCACGATCGTAAAGGGTTTCTTTTCGGGATCTCTTTCCGCGTGGAAATAGTTCCCCTTGATCCACATATCATAGATTCGCTTTTCGACCTGTTGGGGGTCGTACACTTTCGGCAGTTCTTTCATTGCCAAATCCTCCATTCTTCCGTAAAAAAGCGCCCTGAGAGATTCTCAGGGCGCTGATAATACTATGCGCGGTACCACCTGGGTTCCGCCCGAAACCGGGCGGCGCTCAAAGCTCTGTAACGGGAGCACCCGGCCGTTTCTACTGACACAGCCGAAAAAGCGGCATGCAAAGCGGTTCAAAACGGCGGCTCGGGGCCGACTTTCGGCGCCGCCCCGCGGGAACTTGCACCAGGTGTTCCCTCTCTGGAAGCGCGGCTGTGCGCCTACTCCTGCCCGTCTCAGCCGGTCAAGTATTCAAAAACTGTAAACACCCTCTGTAAAACAAAGGATAACGCATTATAACAAAGCCGGGGGAGCTTGTCAAGCGCCCCCGCCGGCCATACGGCCGACGGGGGCGTCGATACTCAGAAAACAGTCAGATGGGATGAATTACAGAGACATGTAGTGGGTTTCGACGTACTCGGTGGTTTCGTCATACAGCAGATACAGATCGATGGCAAGCTCCCGTACGGAACCGCTGAAATCGCCGTAGACAACAAAGGCCCCGACAAGATCGGCCGCGTAATACTCGGACAGGTAAGCCACATCTTCCCAGGGAAGGAACGTGGTTTCGACACTGACACCGTTCAGTGTGACATCGCCGATAGCGTAGTCCAGAATCTCGTCAAAGAGTTCTCCGCGGGAGAGAAAGATGGTGACATAATCATCCGTGATCTCAGTCTCATAGCATTCCATGTAAATGGGTGTACCTTCATATACATAGTCTTCAATCAGGACAGTGCGGGTCGCGGCATCCCAATCGACACTATAACCGAAGGCTTCCGCGAGATAGCGAACGGGGGCGTAGGTGCGGTTGTCCACGATGACGGCGGCGGTGTCCATTTCGAGCGTGTCGGTTTCCGTCCAGGTTTCACCGGTCTCCTTGTCCGTGACGGTGGCGACCCCATAAGCGGTGCGGCTGTTGATGGGGAAATGGAGGGAAGCATGCATGGAACCGGTTTCGTCCTCATAGAAGGTGGAGAAGATAGCTTCGCGGGCAGTGGGATCCCAGGTGACGTCCAGGCCCATCGTTTCGGCCACGGCACGCAGGGGGCAGAGCGTGCGGTTGTTTTCGTCGATAAAGGGACGGACGTCCGTCCACACGACGGCTTCACCGTTTACGGTGACATTGATCTCACCGGCGGCCAGTGCGGCGGGGCAGAGGCAGGCGAGAAGAAGAATAAAAACAAGGATTCCGGAAAAAACTCTTTTTTTCATTGTGACAATGAACCTCCCAGAATTAGTATTGCGTATACCTTGTCGGTATTAACCCTGATTATACCAGCATTTTTCGGGAAATCAATGGACTGATAAGGCAAAAATCGTTCAAATAAGCTGGCGGGAACAAGAAAAACCGGACGCTTTCCGCGAAAGCGTCCGGTTGTGACGGGTTACGGTGTGATCGATTTAAGCAAAGGAGAATCCGACAATATCAGCCATGCTGCCGTTCGCAAAGTCCATATAATATCCCCAGCTGACGTTGTATAAGTCTATCCCGCTGAGGTTGCGGAAATCGCCGTAGATCCGCATGGCATGGACGACTTCAATGCCGAGCTCATCGGTCAGGGCGAGGCATTCTGCCTCCGAAAACTCTTCATATGTGGCGGGGATGTCGTTGACCATGGCAGTGGTGACACCAAAACGCTCCACAGTATCATAGGTTTCGCCGGGATAGAAGAAGATGCCGACATAATCATCCGTGATCTCAAAGCATTCCCAATACATGGGGGCTTCATATACATAGTCTTCGATCAGAACGGTGCGGGTCGCGGCATCCCAATCGACATTATAACCGAAGGATTCCGCGAGATAGCGAACGGGAGCATAGGTGCGGTTGTCCACGATGACGGCGGCGGTGTCCATTTCGATCGGGAAAGAGTCGGAATACTCTTCATCGGCTTCGTAATCAATAAAGTGCTCCGTCATGTAGGCGGTGGAGCTGTCGATGGGGAAACAGACGGAAAGGGTATAGGAGTAAGAGACCAGATCGCTGTCGGTAAAGGAGAAGATGGCTTCACGGGCAGCGGGATCCCAGGTGACATCCAGGCCCATCGTTTCGGCCACGGCACGCAGGGGGCAGAGCGTGCGGTTGTTTTCGTCGATAAAGGGACGGACGTCCGTCCACACGACGGCTTCACCGTTTACGGTGACATTGATCTCGCCGGCGGCCAGTGCGGCGGGGCAGAGGCAGGCGAGAAGAAGAACGAAAACAAGGATTCCGGATAAAAGTCTTTTTTTCATGGTGTGATGATCCTCCCCAGAATATTTTTATCGCATCGGAGTATCTTGATTTTACTCTTTTATCCCTGAAAAAGTCAATGCTTTTCCGCCAATCATACGGCTGTAAAACAGCTCGTTTTCGGAAAACCGGATATTTTGCGAAGAAAGAATCCGGGAGACGGAAAGACAAGGGAAAGGAAAAAGAGCCGTCCGCTTTGCAGCGGACGGCTCGTGTATGTTGACACAATGCAGCCATTTGACAAAGGAAGAGGCTGCGGCATTCGGGCCGGTTTTACTTCTTGAAGTGCTCGCGGGTCAGGCGGGCCACGGTACCGGTGAGGGCGAAAAGTGCGATGAAGTTCGGAATGGCCATGAGACCGTTGAAGGTGTCGGCCAGATCCCAGACAACGTCCAGAGAGGTGGTAGCGCCGATGACGACGACCAGGATGAAGATGAGCTGATAGATATGGGAGGCGCGGATGCCGAGCAGGTACTGGACACAGCGGGTGCCGTACAGGGACCAGCCCAGGATGGTGGAGAACGCAAACAGGGCGAGGGCGATCGCCACGAACAGGGAGGCAAACTGATGGCCGAAGACGGTGGCAAAGGCACCGGCGACGAGTTCGGAGCCGGGCTTCACGCCGAAGCTGATGTCAACGCCGCTGATGATGACGGTGATGGCGGTGAGGGTGCAGATCACGATGGTATCAACAAAGACTTCGAAGATACCGTAGAGACCCTGGTGGACAGCACTGGGGGTTTCAGCCGCAGCATGCGCGATAGCCGCGGAACCGAGACCGGCTTCGTTGGAGAAGGCGGACCGACGAAGACCCCAGACAACAGCCTGCTTCATGGCGATACCGGTGCCGGCGCCCAGAACAGCCTGAGGATTGAAAGCGGCAGAGAAGATCTTGCCGAAGGCAGAGCCGACCTGACCAATGTTGCCGAAGATAACGATCAGGGTGAAGGCAATGTACAGAACACTCATGAAGGGGATGAGCTTCTCGGTGACGGCGCCGATACGCTTGATGCCGCCGAAGAGGGTCAGACCGACCAGAAGAGCGAGAACGATACCGACGGCGAGTTCTACGGTATTGAGAGCGCTGTCGGAAATGGGAGTGAAGGCGGCAATGGCGTTGCCGATGGAGCCGGCGATGGAGTTGGCCTGGCTCATGTTGCCGATACCGAAGGAGGCGAGAGTGGCGAAAATGCAGAACAGGGAAGCGAGCCATTTCCAGTTCTTACCAAGACCCTTGGTGATGTAGTACATGGGGCCGCCGACCCAGTCGCCCTTTTCGTCGCGTTCACGATAGTGGATGGAGAGGGTGACCTCGGAGTATTTAATGATCATGCCGAGCAGAGCGGCGAGCCACAGCCAGAACACGGCACCGTAGCCGCCCATCGCGATAGCCTGGCAGGTACCGACGATGTTACCGGTACCGACGGTGGCGGAAAGAGCAGTGGTCACGGCCTGCAGAGGCGTAACAGCACCTTCACCGGCAGAGGTCTTTTTGAACATCTTACCGATGGTATTTTTCATGGCATAGCCGAACTTGACGAACTGCAGGAAACCGCAGCGCACGGTGATGTACATACCACCCACGAAAACACAGGTGAGCAGGATGTAGACCCATGCGATGGTGTTGATCGTTCCGTTGATACTCATCAGGGTATCCAAAAACTTATCCATTACAATACTCCTCCTATACATATTCCGGCTGAGAAGAGAGAAAAACGGGGCGCCGCAAATGTACGCGGCGCCCCGAATATCGCCCACTTCTCCCAATACGGGAGTGGGCGTTATCGTAATCCTGTCCTTTTGCCTGAGAGATTAGCGTATGCATGGCACACGCCTTGCCCCTTCGGCCTTCGCGTGGAGTGCGAACTTCTCCAGGACGCCGTCTGTTCACAGTCTTTTCCGCCAGTGAGAGTTACTCCTTGGGCGGGCCGGATGCCGGCCTCTTTCCTGCAAACTTCATACAGCCGATATGCTTTTATAGTTCGTTATAGTACTCTATTCGGCCCGAAAATGCAAGATGTTTTCCGTTTTTTTTCAAAAACGGGAATATAACCAAAAACAAGAGGGTTTTTTACAGGAAGGCTGGAATTCTGCAAAAAGAAATGGCCTTTTTCCTGCATTTTACGGTTGCAGGAGACCGCACGACGTTGCCGCACCCGGGAAAGGTTCTGTGCTTGTACTATCACGCATAGGATGGAGAGGGAGGTGCAGGCAGAATGCGTGAATGGAAGATTTTTACAGCTTCGCTGGTTTTTTTGATCCTGACCGCCGTCAAACTGTTATTCCCGGGTCCGACGGCGGCCCTGCGGGAAGACGTATCGGCGGTCCTTTCGACGGACGTGGATTATCGTGACGCGATCGAGGCGCTGGGACGGCGGATCACCGAGCCTATCATGTCGGCAGACGGCCGGGCCGGGGCCGGGGATGCGGTGACGGCGGAGCTGGTCTTTATCCCGAGTGAGCAAACGGAGAAGGAGATGCCTGAAACCGGGACGGACGCGGAAACGAACGATGAGATCCCGGAAGGAAAGGATACGGAAGCGACGGATGCTGAGGAGCCCGGCGCAGGGGAAGAGAAAAAGGATCCCGGAGAGACCCCTTCCCCGGATGAAGCGGCAGATCCGGAAATGACGGAGAATGAAAGCGAAACTACGGAAACGGCGGAACCGGAAAGCGATCCTCCTGAAGCTGCGGTGGAGGAAAGTCCTTCAACGGAGGAGGAAATACCTGCGGTCGTGGCCGCGTTTTTGGCATCGCAGGCCGGGTTTACGGCGCAGGCGATCCCGGCAAACGTGCGCAGCGATATGCCGTCGCTGCCGTTTTCGTACAGCCATCCGGTTGCGGCGGCGCAGTCCTCTGGGTTCGGCTATCGGCTGCATCCGCTGGCGGGGGAAGTGCGGTTTCACTACGGCACGGATCTGGCGGCCATGTCCGGAGAGGCGATCGCCGCGTTTGCCGACGGTACGGTGTACTTTGCCGGGGAGAACGATGGCTATGGGAAATATATCATTCTGGAACACGGAGGAGGCTATACCACGCTGTATGCACATTGCAGTGCTCTGTACGTCGGGGCGGGGCAGAGCGTAAAGGCGGGAGAGACCATTGCGCTGGTCGGTGCGACCGGACAGGTCACGGGGCCGCATCTGCATTTTGAACTGCGCTGCGGTGAGAGCTACCTCAATCCGGAGTACTATTTGGCGTCGCTGTGACATTTACGGTTACGCCTGCTGCTGCTGTGCTGTTTCCGCTGTTATACCTTCTGGATGACAGCGGACTGACAGCGGCACTGCTTCCGGCGGTTTTTGCTCATGAGATGGGGCATTTTCTGGCATTGCGGGTATGCCGTGCGCGCGTGACAGTTCTGCGGCTGGACATTCTGGGGCTCCAAATGGATTACCGGGGCGTGCTGGACGCCGGGGAGGAAGTGCTGTGCGCGCTTGCAGGGCCAGCGGCGGGACTTCTTTTTGCCGGGGCAGCTTCGCTCGTGGGACGCAGGACCGGAAGCGGGTATTTTTCGTGTACGGCGGGGATCAGTTTCCTGCTGTCCTGCTTCAATCTTCTGCCGGCGCTGCCGCTGGACGGAGGAAGAGCCGTTCTGGCATTGTGCGGCGGTCGAAGAAGCATGGTGCGGATAGGGGGAATAGCGACTGCAGCGGTTTTTCTCACAGCCGGATTTGCGTTTGCTGTGCACGGTTTGGGCTGTGCCGCTCTCTTGCCGGGAACGGTGTTTTTGATGCAGGCACTTTTCCCTGATGGGGATTTTGAGCGAAAAACGTAATAAATTGCAAAAAATAAAGGCAGCAGATCCCCTTTTTACTGTACTTTCACGGGAAAAAATATATTGACAAAGCATCTCTTATCAGATATAATCTCACTTGTCCGTTTGGAGATGCGGCGGCATAGCTCAGTTGGCTAGAGCACTCGGTTCATACCCGTGGTGTCACTGGTTCAAATCCAGTTGCCGCTACCATAAGAGGCGTCTCCCATCTGGGTCACGCCTCCCTTTAGGCCCGTTGGTCAAGTGGTTAAGACACCGCCCTTTCACGGCGGTAACATGGGTTC
>JAUMXS010000133.1:805-2774 GCA_030528965.1 Eubacteriales bacterium | reverse complement strand
GGCGGAATCTCCGATGGCCGTCACGCCGTCGGGAATTACGAGCTCGCCCACGAGCTCGGTATTGTTCGCAAAGGCGTTTGTACCGATCACCGTCAGATTTGAAGGCAGAATGATCTCCGCACACGCGGAAATCGTCAGCATCAGAAGAATGACCGGCACCCAAATCAGCTTTTTCATATTACGCACCTCTTATCGAATTGGAAACTATTCCTCATTATATATTATAACACTGCTTATAGAGAATTACAATTCATAAAACACCGCCGCCTCAAAAAAATCGAAGCGGCGGTGTCGGAATATTCAGGCGATTACTTTTTGGAAATCACCAGTTTTTATTTCTTGTACATCGGTCCGTAGGCGGCGCATGCGCGGTAGTCCTGGCCTTCCTTGTCCATGCCGAAGGCGTTCCAGCAGGCGGGACGATAGATGTCCTCCTCGGGAACGTTGTGCATGCAGACGGGGATACGGAGCATGGAGCACATGGTGATCAGGTCCGCGCCGATGTGGCCGTAGCTGATCGCGCCATGGTTGGCGCCCCAGTTCATCATGACTTCATAGGCGGTCTTGAAGGCCGAGCCGTCCTTTCCGTCGCAGCGGGGCGCGAACCAGGTGCAGGGCCAGGTGGGGTTGGTACGCTCCATGAGCTTGTCGGAAACTTCCTCGGGCAGGTTGACCGTCCAGCCTTCCGCGATCTGGAGAACCGGACCCAGGCCCTTGACGAGGTTCAGGCGGATCATGGTGGCGGGCATCTCGCAGCGGGTGGTAAAGTGGCTTGAGAATCCGCCGCCTCTGAAGTTGTCCTGACCGGCTTCGCACCATACGGTGGCGTCGGTCATCTTCTTGATGTCTTCCTCAGTGACTTCCCACCACTTCTTCATGACGGGATTGCCGTTTTCATCCGTGCAAACGCCGGAAGCGTCGAGGCAGGCCGCGCCGGAATTGAGAAGGTGGATGATGCCGTTGGATTCCGCGGCTTTGCCGGTGAGCTTATAGCCGGTGACCCGCTCGGTGGCTTCGCCGGACCAGTATGTACGGACGTCTGCAAAAATCTGGGCTCTGTGGGTTAAAAGGCGCATCATCAGCATGCACATGCCGTTCAAAACGTCGTTTTCAGTGGCAAGCGTATAGGGTTCGCGCGCGCCCTGATAGTCGAAGGTGGAGGAAAGGAGCGCTTCGGGATAGTCGCAGTTCGGCCAATGGTCGGTCCACTGACGCTGTCCCTGGAAACCGCCGGCGATGGCGTTGTGGCCGCCCTTTTCTTCAACAAACGCATCGGGAAGGTTCTTGTTTCCGGCCATCAGATCCTTGATGATCAGATACATCTTGACAGTGAACTCCCACTGCTTTTCCTTCTCTTCGGGCGTGAACTTGATTCTGACCTTTTCGCCCAGGAATTCGACCTCTTCGGGATTGTCGTCGCGGCCTTCCTTGCAGTACTCCTTGGTCCAGGCAAGCGCCTTCTGAAATTCTTCTTCGTTATAGATGCCCTCTTCCATGCGGCGGAGGATTTCTACCTCGTCGACGGATTCCACGCGCATACCGAAGTAGGATTCCATCATTTCCTGATCAATGATGGAACCGGCGATGCCCATGCACTGGGAACCGATCTGCAGATAGCTCTTGCCCTTCATGGTGGCAACGGCAACGGCGGCGCGTCCGAAGCGAAGGAGCTTTTCCTTTACGTCTTCGGGGATTTCATTGACCTGTTCTCTGTCCTGAACCTCATGTCCGTAAATGCCGAAGGCGGGAAGACCCTTCTGCGCATGACCGGCAAGAACCGCGGCCAGATATACCGCGCCGGGACGCTCGGTGCCGTTAAAGCCCCATACGCCCTTGATGGTATTCGGATCCATATCCATGGTTTCGGAGCCGTAGCACCAGCAGGAGGTGACGGACAGCGTGATGGAAACGCCTTCTTTGCGGAATTTATCTGCACAGGCGGCGGCTTCATGTACGCGGCCGATGCAGG
>JAUMXS010000133.1:0-795 GCA_030528965.1 Eubacteriales bacterium | reverse complement strand
ACCTTCACGGGATCGCCGTTGGAGTAATAAAGGTTTTCTTCAAACAGCTTTTTGGCGGCGTTTGCCATCGCCCATACGGTGGGCTCCAGGCCTTCGCGCATCATCTGCGGGCCGCGGCGGCCGTCGATGCAGGGACGAATGCCGATTACGGGATAAGAACCGATATATCTGTTTTCTGCCATGAAAGATCCTCCTCGTATATCTCTAAAATATTTGTCCAGATTATAGCACATATTTTCTTAATAATCAATTGCTTTTGCAACTTTCTATTCATTTTTGTTGTCATTACTCATCATTATGTGCATTTTTGTTTGCGCGGATGCGCTCGCACATTTCGCGGAACGAAAGCTTCTTGATTCTCTTTGCCTTCGCTCCGGGAATATATTTGTCCAGCATGCAGATGCCCTTGTATTCGCAATAGGCGCATGCGTCCGTCTTGTCGCTCCGGGCGGGTTCGATCTTCGTCTCCCCTTTTTCGATGTCCACGGCGATATGGCTCGCAACCATCATCGCATGTTCCATGATCAGCGAAAACTCCTCGTCCGTTGCGGTGGTCGCCTTGGAATCCGGCGTTCCGTCCTTTAGGAACCGGATCTTGAACACGCGCTCCGGCTCGTCCGCCATCAGGCGGATGAGGTCGGGATCGCTGGGGAGAATTCCCTCCATGCGCATGCGGTCCAGACGCATTTTCTCTATTTCGTCCTCGTCGCGGCTGTCGGTGGCAATGATGGGATCGTCCACGCGGAAGTAGAACGCGCCGGCGGACTTGCCGCCGTATTTTTTCAACGCCGATGC
>JAUMXS010000132.1 GCA_030528965.1 Eubacteriales bacterium | reverse complement strand
AACGCAAACTTGCCCAAAATCAGCTTCCGACGCAGCGGGAATTGGCGCTTGAAATGCAGTTATCTCCCCCGACGGTCAATGCCTCGGTAAAATCTCTCGAGCGTCAGGGGCTGATTCGGAAGCTTCCGGACGAAAGAGATCTCCGAAAGACGAGAATCGAGATCACTCAGGCAGGTTTGGAAACAGCTGCCGCCTGCCGCAATGCTTTTGCCCTGCTTGATGAGGCCGCTTTCCGGGGCTTTTCTCCCGAGGAAGCGCTGATCCTCAACAGTTTTATCCGTCGTATGGCTGACAATCTGCTGGCTGAAGCCGGCGGAAAGGAGACTGATGCTCTTTGATCCGTAAGTTTGTTCCTTATTTGAAGCCGTATAAAAAAGCGGCCATTCTCGCTCCTTCCCTGATCGTTCTGGAAGTCATCTGTGAGCTGATCATTCCCCTGCTCATGGCTGATATTATCGATATCGGTCTGAATGGGGACGGCGGCATGCCTCTCATCTGGAAGAGGGGCGCACTGATGCTTCTTTTGTCTGTCATTTCGCTTATATCGGGTGTAAGTTCCGCGCGGTTTTCCTCCATTGCGGGTCAGGGATTCGGAAAGGAACTTCGCGGCTCCATCTTTGACAAGATCCAAAGCTTTTCCTTTGCCGATATTGACCGTTTTTCCTCCGCCTCTCTCATCACCCGTCTGACAAACGATGTCAGCGCCCTGCAGATGATGGTCATGATGGGACTGCGAATGCTCGTGCGCGCGCCGGTCATGCTGTTCACGGCGCTGGTCGTATGCCTCACGGTCAACGCCCGACTCACTCTTGTCCTCCTGATCATCGTCCCCCTCATGGCAGCAGCCATATTCACGCTCATGCGAGTCTGCAGTCGTTTGTTTACCGTATTTCAGGAGAAGATCGACGCGCTGAACGACACTGTGCAGGAAAACCTTATCGCCGTCCGTGTGGTAAAAGCTTTTGTGCGCGGAAAGTATGAGCACAAGAAATTTCAGACCGCAAACGATGCTCTGCGCGACGCCGGTCTTGCCGCTGTCATGCGCGTTATCCTGATGAACCCCATCATGATGCTGGCCATGTACGGAGCCATTCTGGGCGTCCTGTGGTTCGGTGGAAACTTCGTTGCAAACGGCACCATGCTCTCCGGCGATCTATACTCTTTCTTCACCTATATCAGTCAAGTCCTCATGAGCGTTATGATGCTGGCTTTTTCCCTGCTGCATCTCACCCGATCCGGTGCGTGCGCAAAACGTATCCTTGAAGTCCTTGAAGCAGAACCGGATATTGCGGATGCTCCGGGCAGTCATGAGAGAGTACTGCCCGAAAAACAGGGCCATGTCGAATTCAGAAACGTCACATTTAAGTACCGCGCCGGCACGGGTGACAACGTTCTGGATAACATCAGTCTGGATATCGAACCGGGCTCCTTCGTTGCCGTGATCGGCGGAACGGGAACCGGCAAATCCACGCTCGTCAATCTCATCCCCCGTTTTTATGATGTAACGGAGGGATGCGTTCTGGTCGATGGTCTCGACGTGCGGGAATACCCCATTGAGGCTCTCCGGGAACGTATAGGCATGGTTTTGCAGACAAACATCCTGTTTTCTGGTACTGTACGCGAAAATCTGCTCTGGGGCGATTCCGAAGCCTCTGAAGAACAGATGATCCGTGCTGCTAAGGATGCTCAGGCCTATGACTTTATTATGGCTATGCCGGACGGCTTCGACACAAAACTCGAGCAAGGCGGCGTCAATGTCTCCGGCGGACAGAAACAGCGGCTCTGCATCGCACGGGCCATGCTGCGGCATCCCTCCATTCTCATTCTGGATGACTCCACTTCCGCCGTAGACTCTGACACCGAAGCACGCATTCGTGAATCCTTCCACCGGAATCTGAAAGGCACCACAGTTATTATCATCGCCCAGCGAATCAGTTCCGTGCGCCACGCCGATAAGATCATCCTGCTTGATGACGACCATATCGCGGGCATGGGTACACATGAGGAGCTTTTGGAAAGCTCTCCCATCTACCGGGAGATTTGCATGTCCCAGCAGGAAGGAGGGATCGGCGATGTCTGAAAACACAAAAAACCGTGTTCCCGTTAAGCCGCAGGGCGGTCCCGGAAAACGGCATGGCGGTTTCCAGAAACCAAAAGACACCCGCCGAACGCTTCTGCGTCTCCTCGGCTATATCTCCAACAGAAAATGGCTGCTTGTCATCGTCCTTCTTTGCGTACTTTTCAGCGCACTGTCCGGTGTTGCCGGTACGTATATGATCCGTCCCATCCTCAATGAACTCGTAAGCGATGCCCCTATAGCTTCGAAGATTTCTTCCCTTGCGCATACGCTGCTCATCATGGGTTTGATCTTCCTCGGCGGTGCCGTCTGCACCTATACGCAGGCTGCCATCATGACACAGCTTGCACACCGCGGCGTGAATCGTCTTCGCGGAGAACTGTTCGAACATCTGCAGAAACTTCCGCTGAAATACTATGACGCCCATTCACACGGTGAACTCATGAGTCGTTTTTCCAACGACGCAGACTATGTTCAGCAGATGTTGGAACAGAGCGTTGTTTCGCTTTTCTCCTCCGCCCTTTCATTCATCGGCGTTGTCTGCATGATGATCTACACCTGTGCTCCTCTCTTTCTGCTGACGATTCTGATTCTCGCTGCCAGTTTCTTCGCCATCATCAAGTTCGGCGGAAAAAGCCGGAAGCTCTATCGCGAACAGCAGGCCGCACTGGGAAAAATGAACGGAAACATTCAGGAGATCATCGAAG
>JAUMXS010000131.1:1002-2796 GCA_030528965.1 Eubacteriales bacterium | reverse complement strand
CTCCATGGCGACGACCATGGCGTCCGGAACACGTTCCACGGCAACAAAAAGAACATGGGGATGCAGGCTGGCCATATCGGCAGTAAAGCGGCCTTTTCCGCAGCCGATCTCCAGATGTATTTCAGAATACGGGGCAAAGCTTTCCAGCCAGTGCCCGCGAAGGGTCTCGGGTTCCTTGATCTGTACGGAGGCACAGCGCTCCATACGGGGGATCAGGTTGACTTTTTTTCTCATTCGCATGAATGCATCACTCTCCACGGTGATTTTAGCATAAAGCCGCGCAAACTTCAACGAGGAATATCCCATCGATCAAAGCAGCACGGTCACTTGACACAAATAACGTTGCCGATGCTTATCACCGGCGTCACCATTTGCATTTGCGCAGCTTATCGTACGGAAACATACAACAAGCTGCGCAAATGAAAAATATGATATGCAGAATAAAAGCCAGTATGGGCTTGATCAGCCGCCGAGATAAGCCTTTCTGACCTGATCGCTGGCGGCCAGTTCACTGCCGGTGCCGCTGAGAGTGATGGAACCGGTCTCGAGTACATAGGCTCTGTCCGCCACGGAGAGCGCCATCTGGGCGTTCTGTTCGACCAGAAGGATGGTCGTGCCCTTGGCATGAAGGTCACGAATAATATCGAAGATCTGCTCGACCAAAATGGGTGCCAGACCCATGCTGGGTTCATCCAGCATCAAAAGCTTGGGATGACTCATCAGAGCGCGGCCCATGGCCAGCATCTGCTGCTCGCCGCCGGAGAGTGTACCGGCGATCTGTCTGCGGCGTTCCTTAAGACGGGGGAACTGCTCATAAACCATTTCCAGATCAGCCTCAACGCCGGCATTGGGTTGAGTATAAGCGCCCATCTCCAGGTTTTCCTCAACGGTCATCTGGAGGAAAACACGTCGTCCTTCGGGAACCTGCGCCAGACCTTTTTCAACGATCTTATGCGCGGGAACGCGGGAAATATTTTCGCCGCAGAAAGTAACATCGCCGCTTTTGGCATGCATGAGGCCGGAAATGGTCTGCAGCGTGGTAGACTTTCCGGCGCCGTTTGCGCCGATGAGAGTAACGATCTCGCCCTCATTTACCTCAAAGGAAATACCCTTGATGGCATGGATGGCACCGTAAAAAACGTGGATATTCTCAACCTTCAGAATCTCGCTCACAGATCAGCCCTCCTCTTTCTTCTTGCCCAGATAAGCCTCGATAACAAGAGGATTGGACTGGATCTCTTCCGCGGTACCCTTGGCGATAATGCGGCCGAAGTTCAGAACGGCGATACCCTCACAGATACCCATGACCAGATTCATGTCATGCTCAATAAGCAGGATCGCGATCTGGAAAGTATCGCGGATCTTGCGGATATTTTCCATCAGTTCGGCAGTCTCGGACGGGTTCATGCCGGCTGCAGGCTCGTCCAGAAGAAGCAGATGGGGATTTGTTCCCAACGCACGGATAATCTCCAGACGACGCTGCGCACCATACGGGAGAGATCCAGCCTGATGACCGGCCAGATCCTGCATGTCAAAGATACTGAGGAGCTCCATCGCACGCTCGTGCGCGATCCGCTCCTGCTTCCAATAGGCAGGCGTGCGGCAGATGCCCTTGAACATACCGTAACGGATCTCATTATGCAGGCCCAGCTTGACGTTATCCTCGACGGAGAGGTTATTGAACAGACGAATATTCTGGAAGGTACGGGCAATACCGTGCGCAACGACAGTCGCCGTGTTCATGCCGTGCGTATCTTTTCCATCCAGAAGGATCGTGCCGCGGGTGGGATTATA
>JAUMXS010000131.1:0-980 GCA_030528965.1 Eubacteriales bacterium | reverse complement strand
CCGGCAATCTCCGTACGGCCGACAATAAGATTGAAGTCATCAACTGCGGTAAGGCCGCCGAAATCGATACCCAGATGCCGGGCCTCCAGAATCGGTCTTTTATCCAGATCGCGCTCAGGAATAATGGCGTGGCTGGGGAACGGGACCATTTTCGGCTTTTCATAATTGGAATTAGCCATTCTGCCCCTCTCCTTTCTTGCCCATCTTGGGAATGATTCTTCCGAAGAGACTCTTGAGCTGTTCGTTGTTGGTTCCCAGCATGACCAGGATCAGAATGATCGCATAGATCAGCATACGGTACTCCGTGATATGGAAGGACCGCAGCATTTCGGGAAGGATATACAGAAGTGCAGCAGCGATCATGGAACCACGGATACTTCCCAGACCGCCCAGAACCACGAAGACCAGAATGAGAATTGAGGTATTGAAGTCAAAACGGGTGGCAACAGTGGAAGAATAGTTCAGTCCAAAGAGAGCGCCCGCAGCTCCGGCAAGAACCGCGGAGGTCACAAAAGCCATCAGTTTGTACTTGGTAACGGAAATACCCACGCTCTCCGCAGCGATCCGGTTATCCCGAAGCGCCTGAATTGCACGCCCCGAACGACTGTTTACCAGATTCTGCACCACGATAAGTGTGATCATGATGAGAACAAAACCCGCCGTGAAGCTGGCAAGTTTGGTAACACCGACAGCCCCCATGGGGCCCTTGATAATGGCGACACCGTCTTCCAGAAGGCCAAGGGCGGATTCCTTGGTGGCAAAGTGGGACCCTCGCTGTCGATTCCAATATATATAACGCTGATAACGTTCTTGATGATCTCACCGAAAGCCAGCGTAACGATAGCCAGATAGTCGCCCCGCAGGCGAAGAACGGGTACACCGACGATCACGCCGCCGATACCGCCCATAATACCGCCGCCGATCATGGCGATAGCCAGACGCAGAGCAGGAATGGGGATCAGTTCCTTCAGCGCGATGGA
>JAUMXS010000034.1:6084-12339 GCA_030528965.1 Eubacteriales bacterium | reverse complement strand
ATCATCGTCTGGAATTGGAAGGACGGCGGCTGACGAACGATCGCGCCGCACAGGAAAAGAGCCGTGATGTAATCACGATGGAACATGATCTGGCGCAGCTTGAGCAAAAAGGCCATGCTGCCGAGATGGAAGAGAAACAGATCATCGATAAGCTCTGGGATAACTATGAGCTGAGCCGGAGCGCGGCGCAGCAGCAGCGACAGCCCATCGAGAGTACCTCGCAGGCAAATCGCAGGGCGGCAGAGCTTCGTCGGGATATAGCATCTCTGGGTACGCCCAATCTTGGCGCGATTGAGGAATACGGTCGCGTAAACGAGCGCTACGAGTTTCTCAGCGGACAGCGTGACGATGTCCAGGGAGCCCGAGATGAGCTTGTGGGTATCATCGCGGATATTTCGAAGGAAATGGAAGGCGTCTTCCTTCGGGAGTTTACGGCTATTCGGGATAAGTTTCAGGAGACATTCCAGGAACTTTTCGGAGGCGGACGGGCGACTTTGCGGCTGGAGGATGAAAAAGATCCCCTTGGCTGCGGTATCGAGATCCAGATCCAGCCGCCGGGGAAATCACTTTCATCCATTAGCCTGCTTTCCGGCGGTGAGAAGGCTTTCGTTGCCATTGCATTGTACTTTGCGATGATGAAGGTGCGGCCCACGCCCTTCTGCATTATGGATGAGATCGAATCCGCACTGGATGAAGTCAACGTATACCGGACGGCGGAGTATATGCGTCAGATGTCTGACCGAACGCAGTTTATCGTGATTACCCACCGCCGCGGAATGATGGAAAGTGCGGATATGCTGTATGGCATTACCATGCAGGAAAAAGGCGTCAGCAGTGTTCTGTCCATGGATATGGATCAGGCGATGCGGATGATCGGGAATCAAAATACTTAAATATGGGGAAGATGGGAAAAAGATGGGTTTCTTTGATAAAATTAAAGAAGGATTAAGCAAGACCCGGAAGAATATGAGCGTATCCTGGAATGCCGCGATGGCGGACTTCACAGGAGAAAACGAAGAGTTTTATGAGGAACTGGAAGAGAGCCTCATTTTGGCCGACACGGGTGCGGAAACCGCCATGGAGGCGGTAGACAATCTGCGGGATGCGGTTCATTCGAAGGGACTGCGCGGCGAGGAGGCTGTGCGCGGAGCCTTCAAGGAAATTCTGACAGAACGGCTCATGGTCGGAGAAACGGCTATGCATCTTACGACCAAACCGTCTGTTATTCTGATGGTCGGCGTAAACGGTGTAGGCAAGACTACGACCATCGGCAAACTCGCTGCTCGGTATACTGCGGAAGGGAAGAAGGTCCTGCTTTGCGCGGGAGATACGTTCCGTGCGGCCGCTGCAGAACAGCTGGCGATCTGGGCTGAACGTGCCGGCTGTGAGATCGTGCGGCATGAAGACGGTTCCGATCCCGCCGCCGTTGTTTTTGACAGCATTTCCGCGGCCAAAGCCCGCGGTGCGGATCTGGTTATTATCGATACGGCAGGCCGTCTGCATAATAAACAGAATTTGATGAACGAACTTGGAAAGATCCGCCGCATTATAGACCGGGAACTGCCGGAGGCAGATGTGGAGAGCCTGCTCGTTCTTGACGCTACGACCGGACAGAACGGTCTGTTCCAGGCCCGACAGTTTATGGAGACGGCAGCTATTACGGGTATCGTCCTGACGAAGCTTGACGGTACAGCCAAGGGCGGCATCGTCTTTGCGGTTGCATCGGAACTTGGTGTTCCGGTCAAATTTGTGGGTGTTGGCGAGAAACAGGATGATCTTATGCCCTTTGAGGCGGAGACTTTTGTGGAGGCGCTGCTGCAATGAAATTTGTTCTTGCTTCCAATAATGCGCACAAGCTTAAGGAATTTGCTGCCATTCTGGCAGCAGATGATTCCGTGGAGATTATTTCCCAGAGCGAAGCGGGCTGCAGCATTGATGTTGATGAGACCGGAGAGACCTTTGCGGAAAACGCATATCTCAAGGCGGAAGCCGTCATGCGCGCAACGGGAATGGCAGCCATTGCCGACGATTCCGGCATTTGCGTCGATGCACTTGGCGGAGCACCCGGTGTGCGTTCCGCAAGATATACCGGACGCCATGATGATACCGATGTGCAGCGTTATGAGTTTCTTCTGAAAAATATGGAAGGGATTACAGACCGCAGCGCTCACTTTGCCTGCTGCATCTGCTGCGTTCTCCCGGATGGCAGTGCCCTGTATGCTCACGGGAAATGTGAAGGACAGATCCTTCATGGGCCGCGCGGCGAAGGCGGTTTTGGCTATGATCCGATTTTCCTTCCCGACGGGTTTTCCCGCAGTATGGGCGAACTGACGGCAGAGGAGAAAAATTCCATATCCCATAGAGGACGTGCTTTACGGGAATTTCAGAACATGTGGAGGTCACATATTTATGCTGACAAGTAAACAGCGTGCCCAGCTTCGGGGCCTTGCTGCCAAAGAAGATACCATTCTGCAGATCGGAAAAGGCGGAATTTCGACGAATGTGATCATGCAGCTCAATAATGCGCTGGAGGCGCGTGAACTGGTGAAGTGCCGCGTGCTGGAAAATTCCATGCTCACATCCCGGGCCGCCTGTGATGAACTGGCGGAGATCTGCCGCGCGGAGCCGGTACAGGTGATCGGCAGTCGTTTCGTCCTGTACCGCCGCAATCAGAAAGAGCCGCGTATTGAACTGATTCGGAGCAAAAATAAGAGGTAAATTATGCGCATCTTGATTTATGGCGGCAGTTTTAACCCGCCGCATATAGGTCATCGTCACGCGGTCGAGTGTGCCTGCAGGCAGCTTCAGCCGGACAAGCTTCTGATCATTCCTTCCAACATTCCTCCGCATAAGGCCACTTCGGAAGGAAGCTCCGAAACGACGGTTCGGTTTCGTTTGACACAACTGGCCTTTTCCGGTCTGGACGGCGCCATAGTGGATGACCGTGAAATGCGTCGTGATGGGCCGAGCTATTCCGTGGACACGCTGGAGGAACTGGCGCGGGAAAACCCCGGTGCGGAGCTCGTGTTCCTTATGGGCACAGATATGCTGCTCTATATGGAAAAGTGGCGCGATTACGAAAGGATCCTGCAGCTTGCTACGCTGGCGGCTCTCCCACGGAAGGATGACGAACTGCCTGTTCTTCATGATTATGCCGCGTATTTGGAGGGAAGATACGGCGCTCGTATTTTGATCCTTGAGGTAAATCCGGTCGTTGCGGCTTCCACGGAATTGAGACAGTCTTTGCCTCGGCGTGAAGGCCGTGAGCTGCTGCCGGATGCCGTCTATGAGGAGATTATACGTCTGCGGCTGTATGGAGCAAAGCCGTCTCTGGATTGGCTCCGGGAGAAGGTTCGCAATCATCTTTCACCCTCCCGTGTACCGCATGTCGACGGCTGCGAACAGGAAGCCATTCGGTTGGCTGCCCGTTGGGGGGCTTCACAGGATGATGCCGCGGAAGCCGGGATCCTGCATGATATTACAAAAAAACTTATCCCGGATGAACAGTTGCAGTTATGCGAAAAATATGGTATTATAAACGATGCTGTCGAGCTGTCCTGTCATAAGCTTTTGCATGCCAAAACCGGCGCGGTTTTGGCGCGTGAGCTTTTCGGCGTAACGGATGAGATAAGAGATGCGATCCGTTGGCATACTACGGCCCGACCGGAGATGACTTTGCTTGAACAGATCGTATACATGGCAGATTATATAGAGCAGACACGTCATTTCCCGGGTGTGGAAACTCTTCGGGAGCTGGCGTACAAGGATCTTGATGAAGCGATGATTCTGGGCCTTCAAATGAGCCTTGATGAGATTCGGGAAAGGGGAACAGAACCGCACGGTCGAACGATCTCTGCTCTTAACTGGTTTATATCACGGAAGGAAGCGCGAAAATGAAGCTCTTTGGCGGAAAAAGCCATAAAAAACACAGTGAAGATCAAATTGTATCCCAATACACGACGAATTCTGTCGAACTGGATGAACCGACTGTTCGGTTTGATATTTCCGGAGCAGACAGCACAGCCGGGGAGCAAACGGCTTCCGCAGGCAGCCTGCCGACCGAGACCGATACCGATAGTTTCGTTGCGGTAAAACAAAAGAAAAAACGCCGCACCCTTTTGATCGTATTATGCTGCGCTTTCGCGCTTATCTTGGGTGCGGTTGCTGCGATTTGGGCCTGGATCGATGATCCCGATGTGAATCAGGAAGGTTTACTTACGCAGACGCCGGGATTGGTTTATGACAGCCCCGAACCGAGCGAGGAGCCTGTTGCCGAGCCGGATCCTACGGAAGAACCTGTGGAAGAGAAAACCGGCCGTAAACCCGGAACTTACACGGTTCTTTGCATGGCGAAGGATGATGCAGGACTTAATACAGATACTATGATGATGGTCAAGCTGGATACGGAAGAAGGGACGCTTGACATTGTCAGTATTCCGCGTGATATTCTGGTTGATGTTCCCTGGGGCACCAAGAAGATCAACACCATGTACGGCGGCGCCGAAGGCGTTCCCAATCTGGATCGAGCCAAGGAATACATGGCGGATGTGCTGGGCTTTCCTGTGGATAACGCGATCGTAGTGGATATTCGCGCATTTATCCAGCTGGTAGACGCTGTCGGCGGAATCTATTATGATGTACCGCGCCCCATGGATTACGATGATCCTTCGCAGAATCTGTCCATTCATATCCCTGCGGGACCGCAGCTTTTGAACGGACAAAATGCGTTGCATGTTGTGCGTTTTCGTGTTGGAAACAATGGTACGGGGTATGCTAACGGTGACCTTGGCCGGATCGAGACCCAGCAGGATTTCCTCATGACTGTGGCAAATCAGATGCTCACCCTGGGGAATATTCCGAACCTGCCTACGCTGTATCAGATCGTTCGTGACAATGTGAATACCGACCTAACAGACAACAACCTTGCGTTCTTTGCACAGGAGTTTCTGAAGCTTGACAAAGAGAATGTGCGTTTCCACACAGCTCCTGTCGATATGGGCGGTGCGATCATCGGAGGCATTGCGTATATCAGCCTCATTGTTGATGAATGGATCGAAATGGTCAATGCGTATCTGAATCCCTTCTATGAGGAAGTAACGACGGCCAATGTCAGTATTCTGACGTCTGATGGGACGACGCTTTCTTCCACGACGGGAGTAGTCCCTTCCTGGGATTCTTTTACCAGACTTGGATAAATTAACTAAGACCGAAAGGATGGATAACATTATGCTGACACCGGCTGAAGTGGCGGCCCTGGCGGTCAGAGCTCTGGATGAGAAACAGGCCCGCGATATCAAAGTATTGAAGACAGATAAACTTACTGTTCTTGCAGATTATTTCATTATCTGCACGGCGACTTCCACGACGCATATCAAGACCCTGTCGGAAGAAACGGATAAGTTTCTTTCGGATGCCGGAGAAGCTCCGCGCCGGCGTGAAGGCTACCGGGGCGGAAACTGGGTCCTTCTGGATTTTGGCTGCGTGATCGTTCATATCTTCCTGGAAGATACGCGTGCGTTCTATAATCTGGAGCGTCTCTGGGGCGATGCCGAAATCATTCCCGTCGAGACTATGCTCGGCGAAACCGACGCTAAATAATCCGGCAATCACCGAAACTATTTGTATAATTGAGGCGGGGGGATTCCCCGCCTCCTTATGGGCAGGGGGATTTATATCATGAAGTATGATTTTACAGCCATTGAGAAGAAATGGCAGAAAACATGGCAGGAACAAAAGACTTATGCCGCGCAGAACGGGAGTGAAAAGCCTAGATTTTATGCGTTGGTAGAATTCCCGTATCCGTCGGGCGAAGGTTTGCATGTTGGACATCCTCGTCCGTACACGGCAATGGATATCGTTTCCCGCAAGCGCCGCATGCAGGGTTACAATGTACTGTTTCCCATCGGTTATGATGCTTTCGGTCTTCCGACGGAAAACTATGCCATTAAGAACCATATGCATCCCCGCCTTGTAACGGAGCGCAATATCGCCCGTTTTGCCCAGCAGCTTCAGATGCTCGGCTTCAGCTTTGACTGGGATCGCTGCATTGATACGACCGATCCTGAGTATTATAAGTGGACGCAGTGGATCTTCCTGCAGATGTTTAAGCATGGTCTTGCATACAAAACCTCCATGCCTGTCAACTGGTGCACTTCCTGTAAAATCGTCCTTGCCAACGAAGAAGTTGTCGATGGCGTGTGTGAACGCTGCGGCGGCCCGGTCGTTCAGACGGAAAAGAGTCAGTGGATGCTGGGT
>JAUMXS010000034.1:0-6069 GCA_030528965.1 Eubacteriales bacterium | reverse complement strand
CTCGATGATCTCGATGATCTCGATTACATTGAGCGCGTAAAGACCCAGCAGCGCAACTGGATCGGCCGGTCCACGGGTGCTGAAGTGGACTTCGGCACGACAGCCGGTGATGTGATGACGATCTTTACCACGAGACCCGACACTATGTTCGGTGCCACCTATATGGTCATGTCCCCGGAGCATGCCTTGCTGCACAAGTGGGAAGACCGTTTGGAAAATCTGGATGAAGTCCGCGAATATCAGGCAGCGGCGGCTCGCAAGTCTGATTTCGAGAGAACGGAACTCCAGAAGGATAAGACCGGTGTGGAACTTCTTGGTGTTCGTGCCATCAATCCTGTGACCGGTGGGGAGATCCCCATCTTTATCTCCGACTATGTACTCGCTACCTATGGTACCGGTGCTATCATGGCTGTTCCCGGTCACGATCAGAGAGACTGGGATTTCGCGAAAGCGTTTGGTCTTCCCATCATCGAAGTCGTTGAAGGCGGCGATGTTGAGAAGGAAGCGTATACGGACTGCTCCGAAGGAGTCATGGTGAACTCCGGATTCCTGGATGGCCTGCATGTGAAGGAAGCCATTGCAACCATCACAAAGTGGCTGGAGGAAAAGGGTCTTGGCCACGAAAAGGTCAACTTCAAACTGCGTGACTGGGTATTCTCCCGTCAGCGCTATTGGGGTGAGCCTATCCCCATTATCAACTGTCCGAAGTGCGGATGGGTTCCCATGGATGAGAAGGACCTGCCTCTGCTTCTGCCTGATGTTGAGAACTATGAGCCGACAGATAACGGGGAATCCCCGCTGGCCAGCATGCAGGATTGGGTCAAATGCACCTGCCCCAAGTGCGGCGGACCTGCGGAACACGAGACGGATACCATGCCTAACTGGGCCGGCTCCAGCTGGTACTTCCTCCGTTATATGGACCCGAAGAATCCGGATGCGCTGGTCGGGGAAGATGCCGTTCGTTATTGGGATCACATTGACTGGTACAACGGCGGTATGGAACATACCACCCTGCATCTGCTTTACAGCCGTTTCTGGCACAAGTTCCTGTATGATATCGGTGTCGTTCCTACGAAGGAACCTTATGCCAAGCGTACAAGTCATGGTATGATCCTTGGCGAAGGCGGCGAGAAGATGTCGAAGTCCCGCGGAAACGTCATCAATCCTAACGATATCGTTGCCCAGTACGGTGCCGATACTCTGCGCCTTTACATCATGTTTATCGGCGACTTCGAGAAGGCTGCTCCTTGGTCTGATAACGCTGTTAAGGGCTGTAAGCGATTCCTGGACCGTGTTTGGAATCTGGCGGAAAAGAAGCTCGAGGGCGATGCTTATTCTGCTGCCAATGAAAAGGAAATCCATCGTACCATCCAGAAGGTCAGCGCGGACATTGAAGATATGAAGTTCAACACCGCGATTGCTGCCCTGATGTCGCTGGTCAATCAGTTCAATGAGCATAAGCCGAGCCGCGGTGACATCCACGCTCTGCTGCAGATGCTGTCTCCCTTTGCTCCGCATATTGCTGAGGAACTCTGGGAACTGCAGGGCTTTGAAGGATTGGCCTGCCTGAGCACTTGGCCGGATTATGATGAGTCCAAGCTCGTTGATGATGAAAAGACCATTGCTATCCAGATCAACGGTAAGCTGCGCTCCACGGTTGTGGTTCCGGCTGACAGTACCGATGATGACATTAAGGCTGCTGCCCTTGAAGATAAGAAGGTCCAGAGCTACATGCAGGGAATGGAACTGGTTAAGACCATTGTTGTTAAGAACAAGCTTATTAACCTCATTTTGAAGCCTGCAAAATAATCGGATTTGCAGCTTCGGGTTTCTGGAAAGGAGATATCCATGAAGGAAGTATATGCATTTTTGAAGGATGCCGGCGTTTACTATCTTGCGACGATGGATGGAGATCAGGCCAGAGTCCGTCCGTTTGGTACGATCGACTTGTTTGAGGATAAGCTTTATATCCAGACAGGACTCGTCAAAAATGTAGCCAAGCAGATGCTGGCGAATCCCAAAGTTGAGCTCAGCGCCATGCTTGAGGGACGTTGGATTCGTGTTGCCGCGGAAGCAGTTTGGGATGATAATGTTGCTGCGCAGGAACATATGCTGGAGCAGTATCCCGACCTGCAGGCTATGTACAAACCGGGCGATGGAAATACCGCGGTATTCTATCTTAAAAATGCTGTCGCCACGATTTGCTCCTTTACGGAAGAACCCCGGACAATTACGTTCTGACCAAAAAACAGAGCGCCATCCGTTCGTTCGGATGGCGCTTTTTTTCATTTTAAGTAAAAAGATCTGTGGCCTGTTTCATGCGATCCCTGATCGCGACATGGAAGGGACAACGTGTCTCACAAATACCGCACTGGATGCAGTCGGCTGCCGTATGCTCCATAGAAGAATAATGCGACCGCACGGAAGCGGGGACGGTAGGCTGCATGGTGGCCAGGTCCAGATACTTGTTGACCATGGCGATATCGATATTCACGGGGCAAGGCCGACAATGTCCGCAATATGTACACTGACTGTGATAGGCGTGGCGCGGAGCGTTTGCCAGAACGGACGCATAGTCTTTTTCGTCGTCTGCAGCAGTGCAATAGGAGGCGGCCTCGGCGACATGCTCAGGCGTCTCAAAGCCGGCAAGGACAGAAGATACTGCCGGTCTGGTGAGACAGTAATGCAGACACTGTACAGGCGTCAGAGCCACCCCAAAAGGAGAACGCTTTTCATCGAACAACCGACCGCCGGCATAAGCCTTCATGACGGTGATGCCCACATCCTGACTATCACAAAGCTGGTACAGTTCCGCACGGCTGGGGTCAATACCGTTCAGGGTGGACCTATATTTTTTTGAGAAGTAGACGTTGACGTCCTCAATGTCCGGCAGCATGTCAAAAGCAGGGTTGATGGAAAACAGGATCATCTCCACGATCCCGCTTTTCACCGCAAGTTTTGCGATGGCCGGGTTATGGGTGCTCATGCCTATATGACGGATGGTTCCCTGACGCTTCAGATCGTAGATATACTGAAGGTACGGCCCGTTTACGATTTTGTTCCAGTCATCCTCGCGATCCACGAAGTGAATCATGCCGAGGTCAATATAGTCAGTCTGCAGACGGGTCAGCAGATCTTCAAAGGCCGGTTTGATGATTTCGGGTTCGCGGCTGCGGACATACTGCTCATCCTGCCATGTAGACCCGATATGGCCCTGGATATACCATTTTTTGCGTCGGCCCTTTAACGCATTGCCAAGATTGGAGCGGACATTGGGTTCGGACATCCAGCAGTCAAGCAGATTTATGCCCTGCTTCTCACATTCATCTACGACTTTTGAACAGGTATCGAAATCATGGCGTTCTATCCATTCGGCGCCGAAGCCAATTTCACTGACCATCAGGCCGGTTTTTCCAAGTCTTCTGTAATTCATTTGATCTCCTTATTTACGGGAAGCTTCGTCTCTCTGGCGACAAATATCTGCCCAGGTTGGGATCTCACTGAGCCTATTCACAAAATCCTTCATAGCTCCGGGAATGTCGATCTTCTGCGGACATATCATGGAGCACTGACCGCAGCCGATGCAGGCTGCGGGTTTTTTATCTGCAGGCAGTGCATCCAGCCCCATGGCAGCAGTAAAAGAAGGGCTGAATCGAACTTCGTTGTAGATCCCGAGCAGCATGGGGATATCCAGATCCAGCGGACAGCCCTTGCAGCAATAGCGGCATGCAGTACAGGGAACGGAATCCTTTAGTTCTTCAGCAACGGACAGAAGCAAATCGGTCTCTTTGTCGTTCAGAGGCCTGCGGGTTTTAAAAGTGGAAATGTTTTCTTCCAGCTGCTGCATATCAGACATACCGGAAAGAACAACTTTTACGTTAGGCAGCCGCTGCAGAAATCGAAAAGCCCAGGCGGCGGGCGATACCCCGGGGCAGACGGCGTTAAGCTTGCCTTCGGCTTCCTCGCTCAGTTTTGCCAGCTTTCCGCCGCGGACGGGTTCCATGACCCAGACGGGGATCCCTCTATCCGTCAGCATCTCATATTTTGCACAGGCATCCTGCAGCGTCCAGTCCAGATAGTTGAGTTGGATCTGACAAAACTCCATGTCATCGCCGCAAATGTCCAGAAAGTCTTTCAGATTATCCGGACGTCCATGGCTGGAAAAACCAAGATGTCGGATGCGGCCCAGTTTTTTCTGCTCTCTGAAATAATCGAGAATACCCCATTTGGGATCGAGATATGTGTCGATGGAGTTTTCATAGACATTATGAAGCAAATAAAAATCGAAATATTCCAGCCCGCATTTTTGAAGCTGTTCTTCAAATATGGAAGCCGGATCATAACTGCTGCTAATTTGATGGCCGGGATATTTCGTGGCAAAGTAATAGCTCTCCCGGGGATATTTTCTTAAAATCCGTCCTATGACCCGCTCGGAGTTCCCGTCATGATAAGGGTAGGCTGTGTCGAAATAGTTTAGTCCGTGTCCGATCGCGTATTCGATCATTTCCTCTACGCGCTCTTCATCTATACTGCCGTCCGAGCGGCAGGGCAAACGCATAGCGCCAAGACCAAGCAGAGAAAGCTGTTTATCCTTGAACTCGCTGTAGATCATCATGTTCCTCCTGTCTTCCGGTACCTGGTGATCGGATGATTCTTTATGAGGAAATTGTAACACATTCGACTGATGAACGACAAGCTATATTCGGATTCTTTTTAAGATATGATACAGAGTGATTATCGTTCGATTATCAAAGCTCCCAAGCCGAGAAGAAACTGTAACTGTCCGGACCGGCCGGACGGTTATATCGGCCCAATTCAAGCAGTTCATCCGGATCTCCGGTCAGAAAATTGATTTGCTCACAGCAGGTAAAGCCAACCAAGAGGCCGAGATCCCGCAGGGTTTGCAGAGTTTCCTGACAGTAACAACCGAAAGGAAAGGCGGCAGACGGTGCAAGTTCCACTTCATATCGGGCAGCGGTGTTCAGAAAACGGGCGTAGTCCTCCGAGAGCACAGAACGATAATCCTCGGAACTCTCTCCATATTTCTTGCCGCATCCCCGGCGGCCGGATAAATCGTGCATGTCCCAGCTATGGTACTGCACTTCCAGAATCCCGTCATCTGCCAGTTTTGCCAGCTGCGGCCAACTGCAATGAGCGTAGGCAAGCTGTTCATCCGGCGTATCGGTGTAGGTCTGCGAAACACGGCCGATGGGGGCGATTATTCCGGTAAACCCGTATTCTTTCAGCAGCGGAGCTGCCCATTCCATAGTCGTGAGATAGCCGTCGTCGAAAGTGATCATGACCGGTTTTTCCGGTATGGATCCATTTCCCTCGTACCAGTCGAGAAGAGTGCGTACGCTGATACTCTCGTATCCTTGTTCTTTCAGATAGCGCAAGTCACTCTCAAATTGATACAGAGGCAGACAATAGGTACCGGCGCGCGAAGAATCCGGACAGAGTTGATGATACATCACGATCGGCAGCTGTACGATCTCCGGTTCCGATTCCGATGAATCGGCTTTGACCGGGGTATATACACCAACGAGTACTAAAAGTATAAAACACAGACACTGAATCTGTTTTTGCCAGAAATGCAGGGCAGAACGAAAGAATGAACGAGGATTAATCAAATCCATAAGATACACCTCCGGATATAGAATGACCGGAAAGTTTGCGAAATTACGTTATAAGAAATGGAAAAACGGGTCATAATTGAAAGACCTGTGCTTTGCCCGGGTGTAGATAGGACTGTTTCGGAGGTCGCGTATGCGTTGGAGAGAAATTAGCGCTGTGGCTGTGCTGGGTGCTGTCGGCTACGGCGCACTCGAACTGCTCTGGCGCGGCAGAACGCATTGGACAATGCTTGTGCTTGGAGGCCTTTGCTTTCTTCTGGTCTATGAATTGTCCGGATTGGATGTCCTGACACTGCGAAAGAAATGTATTCTGGGAACAGCTTTTATTACAACACTGGAATGGTTGACCGGACTTCTCGTTAACTGCAGACTGAATTGGAAGGTTTGGGATTATTCGCAGCAGCCTTTGAATCTCGGCGGACAGATATGCGCGTTA
>JAUMXS010000130.1 GCA_030528965.1 Eubacteriales bacterium | reverse complement strand
TAATTCCTCCGTAATAGAAAATGTTTGCGGAAATGAAAAAATGAGTGATGCTCGGCCTTTCGACCTGGCATCACTCATTTTTCGTTGTTGTTTACCAACCCCGTCTGACAGATGCCGTAAAATAGTAATTTTTTCGGATTACTGTTTTACGGCCACTCTGCTAAATGGCGGCATCTTTTTTATATTTCTTATTCCTGCATAAATTCTCCGAAATACCAGCCGGACACGCCCCTGTGCTTTACAAGGAAGCCCTGGGACGTCTCCTCCACAACAGAGACCTCGTCTCCGGGAGAGAGCGGCAGAACATAATCCGTACTGTCCTCACAGTGGGTCACGCCGCGTCTTTCATACAGATATTTCGTGAGAATGTCCATCTCATAGCCCGTGCGGCAGTGGCGGCAGCGGGAGAGTTCCGGTCCCCGTTCAAGGACCTCCACCTCACTGTCCCCCCAGCAGATATAGAAGGACCGGGACGAAGCCTCCTGCGCATCGCGCACACGCCGAACCGGGAAGGCATCATAGCTCGCCCAGCGGAATTCATCGCTTCCCTCCGCAGGCAGAAACAGAGCGTTGAGCTGTCCGTCCAGTTTAAGCACACAGCCGCCGTCTATGCTGACGATCCGCTGCGCAGGGTCCACGATGGGATCCGCCTGACAGATATCCCGTGCATAGAGCATCACAGGCCAATGCCCCACGATGACCCATTTATCAAAGCGGCGGCCCTGACACATAAACGCATCGTTCTTCATGCAGCGAAACGGCTCCATATCCTCCATGGGGCCGTCATCCGGCAGGCCGCCGTGTACAAAGGTAAAGCGTTCCGTCTCTATGATATGCGGAAGTCCGCGGATGAAATCCAGCTCCGCAGCAAATTTTTCCTCCAGACTGCGCATCATCCCCGGGACATCCTCGCCGTCTTCCGGGATTCCAGCCTCCCGGCACATCTGTACCAGAAGCCCCGGACCCCGTCCGGGTTTTTGAGCACGCAGATACCGCCGAACCGCCTCTTCCAGATTGTTGGGATCCATAATGCCGCCCAGATGCCAGCCGTCACAGTTCCCGCGCAGGATATGCACATCGTGCGTCCGGCACAGCTCCATAAGAAAACGCAGCGTCTCCAGACTGTATTCGCCCTTTTCGACAAAATCGCCCAGTACCAGCAGGGTATCCTCCCGGGAAAAGCAGATCTTTTCCAGCAGCCCGCGCAAATAGGGCAGGTTCCCGTGGATATCGGACACGGCAATGACGCGCCGTCCCGGCTGCAGGGTCAGATGCTGTACACGGGCCATGCTCAGAGCTCCTTTTCCATGATGATGAGCGGTACGACAACGCCCTTCCGTCGGCCAGTTTCATGAAATCCGCAGGCTTTGTAGAATCTCTGCGCGGCCGTATTGTCTTCCGAAACGCATAAACGCAGCGCGGTTTTGCCCTGTCTGCGGAACCATGAGATGGCATGGCCGATCAGCTGCAGCCCAAAATGCTTTCTTCGAAGCTCCGGCACAACATAGCAGAAAGAGATCCATCCCGCTCCTTCGGCGAGGGGCTGATCTTCTTCCAGATTGATGATCCCCGCAAAGGTATCGCCGCTGTATGCCGCCATGAGCGTTTCCGGCGCGGTGCGCCGCTGCGCATCCTTCAGATACACCTCCGCATCAAAGCCCTGCAGAGACCCGTGAGCAAAGCGCCAGGCGTCGGCATAGCAGTCCATATAGAGCTGCCCGTCCTTCCGGAGATCCAGCGGGCGGAAAATCAGGCTGGACAGATCGCGTCCGCCCGGATCACGCCACCAGGTCTGCCATGTCACCGTCCGCAGTTCGGGCGGAAGATGTTCGAAATCATTGTGCGACACCAGTCGGAGTTCCCCGTCTTCCGCATGGACAACCGATACGGCGGTATTTTCCGAATGGACGGGGACTTTCGTTTCCCCCGTATGATCGGGCAAAACGGAAAACAGCCCGCGCAGAGCCATGCCGTGGCTGACCGCAGCGATCGTCTGCCCCTCGTGCCGCTCGGCCAAACGCTTCAGGGCAGCCATCATTCTCTCACGCACCGCCGCGTTCGTCTCCGCGCCTTCGATCTCCCAGAGTTCGGTATCCGTGCTGAACAGCTCATACTGCTCCGCATAATCCTCCATCAGATTGCCCCAGGGCAGATCCTCCCAGATACCCAGTCCCATCTCACGCAGATCGGGCTCCGTCTGTACCGTAAGCCCGCGGACATCCGCCACGGCCTGCGCCGTCCGGCGGGCCCGCCGCAGATCACTGGCATATACCGCATCCAGCGGGATCTCCCGGAATCGCTCGCCCAATGCGGCGGCCTGTTTCAATCCCCGGTCGGTCAGAGGAGCATCATAATGCCCCTGCGCACGGCGATAGAAGTTTCCTTCCGCCTCCGCATGGCGGATCAGATAGATCTTTGTCATACATCCAACTCCAATACACGATTCAAGCTTTCTGTAATGGCATCATTATAGTCACGCAGATCATCCCGGACTTTTTCCTTTCTCCGGGCCGCGATAAGGGCTGCTGCAATATCCTTCGTTCCGGTCAGACCGGGATTGTATTTGGCCAGATGTTCCGCCATGAACAGTTCCAGTCCCAGCGTTCTGGCCTCCCAAAGGACAAGACCCTGTCCTTCATATCGGCTGGTGAGAACAAATCCGTCCATCTGATCAAGATACGGGAAGGGATTGGGCTGGTTGCCGAGAAGCGTGACGGCATCTTCGAGCCCCAGCGTCTTGATCTGGTTTTCCAGCGCCGCCCGATCCGGCCCGTCACCCAGCAGATAGAGATGAATATCCTTTCGCTGCGCACGTACTCCGGCAAAAAGGTCCATCAGAATGTCAAAGCCCTTCTGGTGACAGATTCGTCCCATCGTGCAGAGAT
>JAUMXS010000129.1 GCA_030528965.1 Eubacteriales bacterium | reverse complement strand
TCATGAGGCCAAAAAGCATCAAGTCATACAGGAAGTGATAGATAACCATGCAGACAACGGCCAGGGATCGCCAGGCATCAAGCAGATCGATCCTGACGTGCCGCACATTGTCAGACATTGAAGCGGAACATAGTGACGTCGCCGTCCTGCATCACATATTCCTTTCCTTCCAGACGGACAAGTCCCTTTTCCTTGGCAGCAGCCATGCTTCCGCAGGTCTTAAGTGCCTCAAAAGCCACGATCTCGGCACGGATAAAGCCGCGTTCAATGTCAGTATGGATCTTACCGGCGGCGCGGGGAGCTTTGGTCCCGCGAACGATCGTCCACGCACGAACTTCATCCTTACCGGCAGTCAGGAAAGAAATATAGCCTAAAAGATCATAGGAGCACTGAATCAGCCGCGTCAGGCCTCTCTCGGTAATCCCCAGATCATCCAGGAATTCCTGCTGTTCTTCGGGGGAAAGATCGTTGATATCTTCTTCCAGTCTGGCGCAGACAGGAAGTACCATCGCACCTTCTGCCTTTGCCAGTTCACAAAGAGCGGTGTAGTTTTTATTATTCTCACGATCGGCGTAGCCGTCCTCATCAAGGTTGGCTGCATAAATCACCGGCTTCAAGGAAAGAAGTCCGCCGTCGGAGACAAGCAAACGTTCCTCATTCGAAAGATCGCAGGCACGAGCCGGTTTACCATCAGACAGTTCCGCGAGGAAACGTTCCAGAAATTCGACATCCTGCCGCACACGTTTATCACCGCTCTTGGCAGCTTTCTTTGTGCGGTCCAGCTTACGCTGGATAATATCGATATCGGCAAGGATCAGTTCGAGACCCAAAGCTTCCACGTCGCGCACAGCGTCGGCAGGCTCAGTGAAAAGCTCATCATTATCAAAGCACCGAACTACCTGAAGCAGCGCATCCGTTTGTCGAATGGCCGCAAGGAAGCCGTTACCCAGGCCTTCGCCGCGGCTGGCGCCCTTGGCAAGGCCCGCAATATCGACGAACTCAATGGTCGCAGGGGTATATTTCTTGGGCTCATACAATTCCGCCAGAAAATCCAGACGGTCATCCGGAACCTTGACAGTTCCCACGTTAGGTGTTACGGAGGTGAAAGCATAGGCACTTGTGGCCGCCTTTTCGCCGGTCAGTGCATTAAAAAGAGTCGTCTTACCTACATTCGGCAGCCCCGTAATACCAAGTTTCATATCAATCACCCATTCCGCCGCCTGCGCAGCTCTTTAATAGTAAGATTTCCTCTCAACAGAGGATATGTGTACTTCCCTGCTCAAAGCAAATCAAAAAAAGCACAGGGAAAGGTCAGCAGTTTTTTTATAACTGTTATACAAACATATATCCCCGGAGCGGGCAAACTCCGCTCCGGGTCATTTTCGATCAGAGTTCGGGCCCCTCATCTTCACCCTCAGAAGAGTTGTTCTCGACAGGATCAAAGCTCTGCAACGGCTGATGCTCCACTTCAGGAAGCAGATCCGGGCCGATATCGGGTTCCTGCCCGGAAAACTCAGCGGGCATTTCCGCTTCTTCCTTCGGAGGCAGGCAGCGATGATCACAGTAATAGATGAAATCGCTTCCATCCATCGTCTCATGCTTGAGCAAGTACTCGGCGATCTCACGCAGAAGGTCTGCATGCTCGGTCAGAATGCTCTCACACTTGGCACTGGCTTCATCGAAGATACGCTTGACTTCTTCATCAATGATGGCAGCGGTTTCCTCGGAATAACTCTTGGTCTGGGAGAAATCGCGGCCGATAAAGATGCTGTTGGCCGAAGAATTAAAGGAAATAGGACCAAGGCGGTCACTCATACCGTAGGTCGTTATCATGGCACGCGCGATGGAACTGGCCTGCTGAATATCTCCGGATGCACCGGTAGAAATATCATCCAGGAAGAGCTTTTCCGCGATACGTCCGCCCAAAGCCATAACGATCTGTTCAAACATCTCGCTGCGGGAGCGGAAACTCTTATCCTCCTGCGGACGGAAGATAGTCATGCCGCCGGCAGGACCGCGCGGAATGATCGTAATATGATGCACGGGATCGACATGCTCCAGATAACGGGCCACAACAGCATGACCGGCTTCATGGAAAGCAGTGAGACGACGCTCTTTTTCACTGATAACACGGCTCTTCTTCTCAGGACCGGCCATCACTTTAAGGGTAGCGTCCTCAATATCCGGCTGCATGATGAATTTACGCTTCCGACGAACGGCCAGAAGAGCCGCTTCATTCAGCAGGTTTTCAAGATCCGCTCCGGTAAAGCCCGGTGTCCCTTTGGCGATATCACCGAGATTGACATCATCACCGAGAGGCTTGCCGCGCGCATGGACCTTAAGGATCGCTTCACGTCCGCGGATATCCGGCAGACCGACATAAACCTGTCTGTCAAAACGCCCGGGACGCAAAAGTGCATTATCAAGAATATCCTGACGGTTCGTAGCCGCGATGACAATAACGCCCTCGTTGTTTCCGAAACCATCCATCTCGACAAGCAGCTGGTTCAAGGTCTGCTCACGTTCATCATGCCCACCGCCGAGACCGGCGCCACGCTGACGACCGACGGCATCGATTTCATCAATGAAAATAATTGCGGGAGCGACTTTTTTCGCCTGATCAAACAGATCACGCACACGTGAAGCACCGACACCGACATACAATTCCACGAAATCTGAGCCGGAAATAGAGAGGAACTGCACACCGGCTTCACCGGCAACCGCTTTGGCAATCAGGGTCTTACCGGTTCCCGGAGGGCCAACCAGCAGAACGCCCTTGGGAATTCTTGCACCCATCTCGGTAAATGCCGCAGGATTTTTCAGGAAGGAAACGACTTCCTGCAATTCGGCCTTTTCCTCTTCTGCCCCGGCCACATCGGCAAAGGTTACCTTTTTC
>JAUMXS010000128.1 GCA_030528965.1 Eubacteriales bacterium | reverse complement strand
TGTCGGGCCTGTGGGGCCTGTCGGGCATGTCACATTCGTACAGCACGAGCCGCCCAGCCGTTCCAGCGAATCGCAGGGGCATTCGGGACAGCTCGGCCGTATAATATTCATAATTTCCATTTCTTTCCGACCCTCCTGTTATCCTGGGGAGTTTCCTCCCCGCACAATATATGCTCAGTCCCGTGCCCTTGCTATCCGGCGGAAAATCGTGTATAATATAAGATCCGAAGATTTTTGCCTGCGAGGAAGAACTGCCATGCGTGACTATATCGCCATCAGGGGCGCCAGAAAGAATAATCTGAAAAATATCGACCTGAAGATCCCCCGGGACAAGCTCGTCGTTCTGACCGGACTGTCCGGATCGGGCAAGTCCACCCTTGCCTTCGACACCATTTATGCCGAAGGTCAGCGCCGCTATGTGGAGAGCCTTTCCTCCTATGCCCGTCAGTTCCTCGGACAGATGGAAAAGCCCGATGTCGATTCCATTGAGGGCCTTTCCCCGGCCATCTCCATCGATCAGAAGACCACCAGCCGCAACCCACGCTCCACGGTCGGCACCGTCACGGAGATCTATGATTATCTTCGTCTCCTCTGGGCCCGGATCGGCATCCCGCACTGTCCGAAGTGCGGACGGGAGATCCGTCAGCAGACCATCGATCAGATCGTCGATCAGCTTCTCGCTCTTCCCGAAGCCGCCCGTGTCCAGATCCTTGCCCCCGTCATCCGTGCGCGCAAGGGTGAACACAAGAAGGTCTTTGAGGATGCGCGCAAGTCCGGTTACGTTCGCGTTCGCGTCGACGGGAGTATTTATGACCTCTCCGAGGATATCGCGCTCGATAAAAACATCAAGCATAACATTGAGATCGTGGTGGACCGTCTTGTCATCCGTGACCAGATCCGCCGTCGTCTCACCGATTCCGTCGAGATCGCCGCAGGCCTTTCCGGCGGTATCGTCATCGCCGATATTGCCTCGGAAAACCGTGAGATGCTCTTTTCCCAGAACTATGCCTGTGAGGAATGCGGGATCTCCATCGAAGAACTCACGCCGCGCATGTTCTCCTTTAATAATCCCTACGGCGCCTGCCCCACCTGTACCGGCCTCGGCGCTCAGCTCCGCGTGGATCCCGAGATCCTCATCCCCAACCCACGGCTTTCCCTCATGGAGGGCGCGCTTGTCGCTTCCGGCTGGGGAAATGTCAAGGCCGACAATATCGCGCGGATGTATTTCGATGCCCTTGCCAAGCGGTATCATTTCCGACTCGATACCCCCGTCTGCGAGCTCCCGGAACAGGCCCTGCATGCCATCCTGTACGGTACGCGCGGGGAAAAACTGGAGCTCCATTTCGATCAGCCGCACGGAAAAGGTGTCTTTACCCGGCCCTTTGAGGGCGTGATCCCCAACCTCGAGCGGCGTTACCGCGAAACCCAGAGCCCTGCCATGCGTGCGGAACTGGAACAGTCCATGGCCGAGATCCCCTGTCCCGACTGTCATGGCCGGCGGCTGAAAAAAGAGATCCTCGCCGTCACGGTCGGCGGACTCAATATCATGGAATTCTGTGAGCTTTCCGTCACGGATGCTCTCCGCTTCCTGGATGAGCTCGAGCCGAAACTCTCCCCCCGGGAGAGCATGATCGCCGAACGCATTCTCCGTGAACTGCGCCAGCGGCTGGAATTCCTGCAGAATGTCGGTCTGCCGTATCTGACCCTTTCCCGTACCGCCGGGACGCTTTCCGGCGGCGAAGCCCAGCGCATCCGTCTTGCTACCCAGATCGGGTCCTGTCTTATGGGCGTGCTGTACATCCTCGACGAACCTTCCATCGGTCTGCATCAGCGGGACAATGCCCTCCTGCTCGGTACCCTGAACCGTCTGCGCGACCTCGGCAATACCCTCATCGTTGTCGAACACGACGAGGAGACCATCCGTGCCGCCGACTGGCTCGTGGATATCGGCCCCGGCGCCGGCGTTCACGGCGGTGAGATCGTCGCGCAGGGGTCCGTGGAGGACATCTGCGCCGAGCCGCGCTCGATCACGGGACAGTATCTTTCCGGCGTGTGCAGGATCCCCACCCCCGCGTCCCGCCGTCCCGGAAACGGCCGCTTCCTCACCGTCCGCAAGGCCGCCGAGAATAACCTCCGGGATGTCGATGTCACGATCCCTCTCGGACTCATGACCTGTGTCACCGGCGTGTCCGGGTCCGGAAAATCCAGCCTCGTCAATGAGGTCCTCTATAAGACTCTGGCCGCGCGGCTCAACCGCGTGAAGGTCCGGCCCGGCCGCTGTGCCGGGATCGACGGGCTCGAATATGTCGATAAGGTCATCGCCATCGACCAGAGCCCCATCGGCCGTACCCCGCGCTCGAATCCCGCGACCTATACCGGCCTTTTCAATGATATCCGCGAACTCTTTGCCTCCACACCCGATGCCGTCCTGCGCGGTTACAAACCCGGCCGGTTTTCCTTCAATGTGCGCGGCGGACGCTGTGAGGCCTGCTCCGGCGACGGTCTTGTCCGTATCGAAATGCATTTTCTGCCCGATATCTACGTTCCCTGCGAGGTCTGCAAGGGTCGGCGGTATAACCGTGAGACGCTGGAAGTTCGCTATAAGGGGAAAAATATCGGCGACGTTCTCGATATGACCGTCGAGGAGGCCTATGGCTTCTTTGAGAATCATCCCAAGCTTCGTGACCGTCTGCACACGCTCATGGATGTGGGACTGGGATATATCCGACTGGGACAATCCTCCACGACGCTTTCCGGCGGTGAAGCTCAGCGCGTCAAGCTCGCCACCGAGCTTTCCAAGCGCTCCACGGGCCGCACCGTCTATATCCTCGACGAGCCTACCACCGGCCTGCATATTGCCGATGTGCATCGGCTCATCGATGTGCTCAGCCGCCTTACCGATGC
>JAUMXS010000033.1 GCA_030528965.1 Eubacteriales bacterium | reverse complement strand
CGACGAAACGACAAAACGCTGAAAAGACGAAACAAAGGACAGGCTCAGAGGGAAAAAGTCCGTGTGGGGGTATGTTCCAGATAAAGACGGAGGATAGCCTCGGCGAGGGCGGCGGGGTCATGCCGCACGAGGCGGTCTTTACAGACAACGATCGGAGCGCGGGTGAGCGTGATACCGAGGCTTTCGACCAGCTCGACATCCAGAACGGTGGGTTCCGCGCCTTCGAGCCGGTAGGCCTCGAGGGCGGCGTCGGGGATGGGGGTGCTGTTGGCGAGGCAGAAATCGAAAAGGCCCTCCCCGCCGTGTTCGCGCAGGGCTCGTATATGATCGGAGGCGGTATATTTTTCGGTTTCGCCGTCCTGCGTCATGACGTTGAGGACATAGACTTTCACGGCCCGGGATCGGGAAAGGGCCTCGGCAACGCCTCCGACGAGGAGGTTGGGAATGACGCTTGTATAGAGGCTTCCTGGGCCGAGGACGATAAGTTCGGCATCGCGTATGGCCTCGAGGCAGGCAGGCAGAGCGGAAGCTTCGGGTTCCAGACGAACGCGGCGGATACGGCTGTCGGTGCGGTGCTTGTATCCGGCGATATGGGATTCGCCGGGGATGACGGCGCCGTCCTCGAATTCCGCGATCAGGCGCACATCGGTGTTGGTGACGGGCAGGACGCGCCCGGTGATGGCAAGGACTTCGCTCATACGGCGCACGGCTTCATCGAAGCCGTCGCACATATCGTTGAGGGCGGCGAGGAAGAGGTTGCCGAAACTCTGTCCGGCGAGGCTGCCTTCACGGAAGCGGTAAGCCAGCAGGGCCTCCATGGTAGGTTCGGTATTGGCCAGAGCCTGCAGACAGTTGCGGATATCGCCCGGCGGAAGCATGCCGAGTTCCTCGCGCAGGACGCCGGAGCCGCCGCCGTCATCCGCAACGGTGACGATGGCGGTGAGGTTTGCGGTATATTTTTTCAGACCGCGGAGCATGGTGGACAAGCCTGTGCCGCCGCCGATGGCGACGGTACGGGGACCGTGAGCTGCGTGAAAAGCCTTGGACATGGACAGTATCACCCCTTATCGATATCCCGGCAGATGAGTCGGGCCTGATGACCGGCACGAAGGGCGGCCTCTGTCAGGGCGTTGGCAACGGCGACGCTGCGGTGACGTCCGCCGGTACAGCCGATGGCGACGACCAGCTCCCGTTTTCCTTCCTCGGCGTACTGGGGCAAAAGAAATTCGATCAGATCGCTGAGCCGCTGCAAAAGCTCCTGTCCGGGCGCGCGGCGCAGGACATAGTCTGCCACGCGTTCGTCCAGACCGTCAAGCGGACGCAGGGCTTCTTCATAGAAGGGATTGGGCAGGAAACGAACGTCAAAGACGAGGTCTGCATCCATGGGGATGCCGTATTTGAAGCCGAAGGCGGTGAAGCGGATCCCGAAGGTATAGGGATCATCGACACCGGGCAGGATGCGGCAAAGTTCTTTCTGCAGACGGGAGAGACGGAAACCGGTGGTATCGATGATAAAATCGGCGCACTCACGCACGGGCCGCAAAAGTTCGGTCTCACGCTTTACGGCATCCTCGAGGGAGGAACATTCTCCGGAGAGAGGGTGAGGCCGGCGGGTCTCTTTATAGCGGCGGACGATGGCGGGGCAGCTGGCCTCGACGAACAGGATGCGGTAGGGACAGTTCAGCGCCCTGAGCTGATGGAGGGCGCGGAAGAGTTCTTCAAAACCGAGCCGTTCTCTGGCGTCTACGACCAGTGCGACGCGGTCATAGCGTCCGCGCGTGGCGAGACAAAGCTCCGCGAAGCGGGGCAGCAGGGCGACGGGCATATTGTCCACGCAGTAATAATCCAGGTCCTCCAGAGTGTCGGCGACGCGGCTTTTTCCTGCGCCGGAGAGGCCGGAGATGATGAGGAATTCCATGCTTGCGTACTCCTTTTCGGGCGAAGTGCGGGTCTTGTGCGTAAGAGACGGGACTCGGAACGGGAAAAACGAAAAATACGGAGACGGGACGGGTTTTGCGCGGTTGAAAGCAAAGCGCAAAGAGCGAAGAAATCAGAGTTCCTCGACGCGATCGGCGAGACTGCGCAGCTGTTCGGCAAGTTCCGTGAGGGCGGCGCGGTCACGCTCACCGGCAGGACCCTGCCGGTTTTCGGTGCGGCCGAGGATATAGTCGGCGGAAACGTCATAATAATCGCAGGCGCGGCAGACGAAGACGAGGCCGGGTTCCCGGACGCCGTTTTCATAATGACTGAGCAGCGCCTGACTGATCCGCAGATTGGCGGCGGCGGTGCGCTGGCTGAGACCTTTTTCGGTTCGGAGAGAGGACAGGATCCGGGAAAATTCAGCAGGCATAACAGAGGAACTCCTTTCGGCGGACGCACAGCGCCGTTTCTGTAATTCCATAATAATGTAACATTATAACCTCCGGAAAAGCTTTTTGTAAATAGGAGAGCGGGCAAAGCGGTTGACTTTTTGGGCAAAGGTTGATATGTTAAAGGGAGCGAGATCCGAATGGATTAATTTGATAACCGGAGGGAAAAAACATGTTTGACGCCCTGATAGAAAAACTGCGCGAAACACCCCGTAAGATCGTATTCACCGAAGGCCCCGACGCCCGTATTCTGGAAGCGGCGGCCCGCCTGAAGGCCGATGGATTTCTGACTCCGATCCTGATCGGCGCGCCGGACGAGGTCCGTGCTGCGGCTGAAAAGGGCGGCTTTGACATTGAAGGTCTGGAGATCATTGAGCCGAAGACTTACCCCGGCTTTGACGAAATGGTCGACAAGATGGTCGAGCTGCGCCACGGCAAGATGTCGGCGGAAGAGTGCGCGGCTGCTCTCTCCAAGGGCAACTATTTCGGCACCATGCTGGTGAAGATGGGTCTGGCGGATGCTCTTCTGGGCGGCGCGACCTACTCCACGGCCGACACTGTGCGTCCGGCTCTGCAGCTGGTCAAGACGAAGCCGGGTGCCCATCTGGTTTCCTCCTGCTTCATCATGGTCCGCGGCGAAGAGAAGCTCTGCATGGGTGACTGCGCCATCAATATCAGCTATGAAGACAGCCTGGACAAGGACGGCAACGTAGTTCTGTCCGGAGCGGACAAGCTCGCCGAAGTGGGCGTGGAAGTGGCCCGCTGCGCGAAGGTCTTCGGCATCGAGCCGAAGGTCGCCTTCCTGAGCTTCTCCACCAAGGGCAGCGGCAAGGGCCCCATGGTCGATCTGGCCCGCAACGCCTGCGCCAAGGCCAAGGAACTGGCTCCCGAGTTCGATATGGACGGCGAGATGCAGTTCGACGCGGCTGTCTCCCCCACTGTGGGACAGCTCAAGTTCCCCGGCTCCAAGGTTGCCGGTTATGCCAACACTTTCGTGTTCCCCGAGATCCAGTCCGGCAATATCGGCTATAAGATCGCCCAGCGTCTCGGCGGCTTTGAGGCCTATGGCCCCATCCTGCTCGGCATGAATGCGCCCATCAACGACCTCAGCCGCGGCTGCAACGCCGACGAAGTCTACAAGATGGCCATCATCACGGCTGCCCTCGCATAAAGACTTTCTGCAGGAAGGCCCGCGTCTGCGGGCCTTCCTTTGCCAATATCCGCCGGCAGAAAGGCGTTCCGCCTTTCTTGGCCAAAAGAGATTGCACTTCGCTTCATGCCTCGCTTCCGCCTCCGCCTCCGGCGGAGCGCGTCGGCACTTGGCGAAGTGAGAAGTTTTTCCGATGCGCAGGCCGCCGGGAAATAATAATCCGATTTTATTTCGCGCCCTCCGGGGCGCGAAACTCTGCGAGGCAGCAGTATTACTTGCTGCCAGAAAAACAAGGAGAACGGTATGTCCTTTTCGGGAGAAGTAAAAACCGAACTTTGCCGGCTTCCGGTGACGCGCAGCTGCTGTGCGCGTGCGGAGGCTTACGGCGCATTGCTGTACGGACATACCTTTTCGCCTCTGGAGATCCGGGTGGTGACCGGACAGGAGGTATTTGCGGAACGACTGCAGCGGATCTTCCGCCGTGCCTTCGGGTTCGGATTTGATGAAGGGGTACCCGCCCGGTCGGAGAACAAAGGAGAAAAAAGCCGCCGGAAATATAGTCTGGTCATCTCGGAAAAAGAGAAGATCCGGCAGATATTTGCGGCGTTTGGATATGAGGCGTCCAACACGCTGTCTCTGCATATCAATCTGAGCGTTCTGGAGGATGAATGCTGCCGGACGAGTTTTCTGCGTGGGGCGTTTCTGGCGGGGGGCAGTGTGACTGACCCGGCCAAACGATACCATCTGGAACTGGTGACGGATCACCAGGCGGTGAGCCGGGAACTGTACAGTCTCCTGCTTGAGATGGGATTTATGCCGAAGGACACGATGCGTGCCGGAAACCCGGTGACGTATTTCAAGCAGTCCGAGGCGATCGAAGATATCCTCACCACGATGGGCGCGCCGTTGGCGGCCATGCAGATGATGCAGGAAAAAGTTTTGAAGGATATGCGCAACGCGGTGAACCGAAAGGTGAACTGTGACAGTGCGAATGCGGATAAGATCGTGACGGCGGCGGGAGAGCAGCTGGCGGCGATCCGCCGGGTGGAACAGCAGCGCGGGCTGGACAGTCTGCCGGAAGCGCTGCAGGAGGCGGCGCTGCTGCGGATAGCGAATCCCGAGGCGTCGCTGACGGAGCTTGCCATGCTGGCGGATCCGCCGGTATCGAAATCGTGCATGAGCCATCGTCTGCGCAAGCTGGCGGCACTGGGAGAGAGCGGCGAGGAGGAAGACGCATGAGTTTTGTGCATCTGCACGTTCATACGGAATACAGTCTGCTCGACGGAGCCTGTCGGATCGACGAGGCGGCTCGTCGTGCGCGCGAGCTGGGGCAGAATGCGCTGGCGATCACGGACCACGGCGCGATGTACGGCGCCGTGGCTTTTTATAAAGCCTGCAAGAAAGAGGGGATCAAGCCGATCATCGGCTGTGAGGTCTATGTGGCGCCCCGCGGGCGAAAGGACAAGGAACATGGCATAGACAGCAACTACAGCCACCTTATTCTCCTGTGCAGGAATGAAGAGGGCTATCGGAATCTGTGCCGCATGGTGAGCGCGGGGTATACGGAAGGCTTCTATATCCGTCCGCGCATTGATTGGGAGCTGCTGGAACAGCACGCGAAGGGGCTCATCTGTCTTTCGGGCTGTGTTGCGGGAGAAATACCGCAAAAGCTTCTGCGGGACGACTATGCCGGAGCGCTGGCGCGGGCCGAAGCGCTGCGGGCGTTGTTTGGGGAAGACTTTTATCTGGAAATACAGGATCACGGGCTTGAGGAGGAGCGCCGCGCGTCGGAGGGGCTGCGCAGGCTTTCGGAAGAGACGGGCATTCCTCTGGTCCTGACAAACGACGCGCATTATCTGCGGCGGGAAGATGCCCGTGCGCAGGATGTGCTGCTTTGCATTCAGACCGGCCGGACGGTGGACGAACCTGACCGGATGCGGTTTGAGACGAAGGAACTGTACCTGAAAAGTGAGGACGAGATGCGGGAGCTGTACCCGGATCTGCCGGAGGCGGCGGACATCACGCAGGAGATCGCCGACCGCTGTTCCTATGACTTTTCGTTCGGACACTATCATCTGCCGCTGTACAGTCTCCCGGAGGGTGAGACGGACGGTTTTGAATATCTGAAAAAGCGGTGTTTGGAAGGCTTTGGCCGGCGTTGGCCGGGCGAGCCGGCGGACGGCGAAAAGGGCCGTCGGCTGATGTATGAGCTGGATATGATCCGGCGGATGGGATTTGTGGATTATTTCCTGATCGTGCAGGATTTCATCGGTTATGCCAAATCCCACGGCATCCCGGTCGGGCCGGGCCGCGGAAGTGCGGCAGGCAGCGTGGTGTCGTACTGTATGGGAATCACGGACGTGGATCCGATACGCTACAGCCTGTATTTTGAGCGTTTTCTGAACCCGGAACGAGTGTCGATGCCGGATATCGATATAGACTTCTGCGTACGCCGCCGCGGCGAAGTCATAGAGTATGTGTCGGAAAAATACGGTGCGGACCATGTGGCGCAGATCGTGACCTTTGGGACGCTGGCGGCCCGGGCGGCGGTTCGTGATGTGGGCCGGGCGCTGGGCGTGAGCTACGCGGTGTGTGACGCGGTGGCGAAACAGATCCCGATGGCGCCGGGAATGACGCTGGATGAGGCGCTGAAGCTGTCCCGTCCCCTGCGCGAGATGTATGAGAGCGACGGACAGATCAAGGAGCTTATCGACACGGCGCGGGCGCTGGAGGGTATGCCGCGGCATGCCTCCACACATGCAGCCGGCGTGGTCGTTACCTGCCGGCCGGTATATGAGTATGTACCGCTTGCGATGAACGACGAGAGCGTGGTCACGCAGTATACGATGACGACGCTGGAAGAGCTGGGTCTGCTCAAGATGGACTTTCTGGGTCTGCGGAACCTCACGGTTCTGGAGGATGCGGCGGCGCTGGTGCGGCGCACGCAGCCGGATTTCCGGATCGAGGACGTTCCGGAGGACGACGAAGAAGTGTTTGAAATGCTGTCAGCGGGGCGTACTTCGGGCGTTTTTCAGCTGGAAAGTACGGGTATCACGGGCGTGTGTACGGGCCTGGGCCCGCGGTCGATCGAGGACGTGACGGCTATCATCGCACTGTACCGTCCCGGCCCGATGGACAGTATTCCGCGCTTTATTGCCTGTAAAAACGATCCCGGTCTGATCCGGTACAAACACGAACTGCTGCAGCCGATCCTGGAAGTCACCTACGGCTGCATCGTGTATCAGGAACAGGTCATCGAGATCTTCAGAAAACTGGCGGGATATTCGCTGGGTCAGGCGGATATGATCCGCCGGGCGATGTCCAAGAAAAAGCACGATGTCATCGATGCGGAGCGGACGGCGTTCATAAGCGGTGACCCGGAGCGCGGCATTCCGGGATCTGCGGCGAACGGCGTGCCTGAGGCCGTGGCCGGAAGCATCTATGATGAGATCGTGGACTTTGCGAATTATGCGTTCAACAAAGCGCACGCGGTGAGCTATGCGGTGGTGAGCTACCGGACGGCATATATGAAGCGGCACTGGCCGCGGGAATATATGGCGGCGCTGCTCACGAGCGTGCTGGACTCCACGACGAAGGTCGCGGAGTATATAGCGGAATGTCGGGAACTGGGGATCCGTCTGCTGCCGCCGTCTGTGAACGAATCGGGAGCGGACTTCACGGTATCCGGCGGAGATATCCGATTCGGACTGGGCGCGGTGAAGGGTATCGGTGTGAGCTTCATCCGGGAACTGGAACGGGAGCGGGCGTCCGGCGGTGCGTTCCGGTCGCTGGAAGATTTCTGCCGGAGGATGCAGCCCTGCGGGCTGAACCGGCGTGCGGCGGAGAGTTTGATCCGCGCGGGAGCCTTTGACGGAATGGGAGCGAACCGCCGTCAGCTGCTGACGGTGCTGGAGCCTCTGCTGGACGGCGTGGCCAGTGAACTGCGCAGCAATGTGGCAGGCCAGATCGACATGTTTTCGATGGAACCGGACTCGGCGCCGGCGAGCCTGCCGATGCCGGATGTACCGGAGTTCTCCCGGCGCGAGCGGATGATGATGGAAAAAGAGATGACAGGACTGTATCTCTCGGGTCATCCGATGGACGATTACCGGGACCGCGCGCGGGCTGCGGGCGCGGTGCCGATGGGTGCGGTGCTGGAGGATTTCGCGGAAGGAATGCCCACGCGGTTTAAGGATGGGCAGATGGTGGCAGTAGCGGGCCTCGTGGAGGCACAAAAGACGCGGACGACACGCAACGGGACGCTGATGAGCTATGTTACGCTGGAGGACGACACCGGAAAGATGGAGGTGCTGGCCTTTCAGCGGGTACTGGATACGAGCGGAGCGCTTCTGCAGGAGAACGCCGCACTGCTGATCCGGGGACGCATATCGGTGCGGGATGAAAAAGAACCGCAGCTGATGGCGGAGACGGTGGCGCCGCTGGATGATCTTCCGGCGGTACGGCCGGCTGTGGGAAATGAAGCGGATCCGTCGGATGCGGATGACCTGCGCAGACAGGGCGGAAGCGCCGATGACCGTGAGGACATCGGGGACCGTGAGGGCGCGGCCGCGGAGAAGAAACAGGACCGGAAAAAGACGCTGTATCTGCGTCTGCCCACATGGGATGAAGCGGAGGAGCGGTATCTCGGCCTGCTGCTCACGATGTTTCCCGGGGACGATAAGCTGGTGCTGTATTTTGCCGACAGCGGAAAGCGGGTCGGGGCCTTGTGTCTGGCACATGAGGCGTTGGAAGCGGAGCTGCGCGAGAGATACGGCGCTGACAATCTGGTGATTAAGTAAAACCATAAAACGACCCGGCAGGAAAGGACCATTCTTTTCCTGCCGGGGGATACGGCCGCTGTTCGGCGGCGGGCGGTGTTTCTGCGGAATGCGGAGACCGCTTCGCCGGGACGGCGGTCAATTTTTTGTAATCACGCCGCAGGCTATTTTGACCCCGGAGGCCCCGGCGGGCTGGGTCCGGAAATCATCCGGGCCGCTGTGGATGACGACAGTCCTGCCGAGAATATCCTGTACGCGGAAACGATCTGTGCGCACAGCGAGATGTGCCCCTCCGCGGCAGAGCATCAGCGGCGGAAGGTCGCCGGCATGCATGGGATGAGCATTTCCGGCCGGGTTGTAATGACTGCCGGTCTGTGAAAAATCATCGCCGGAACAACTGTCCCCGTCATGGATATGCAGGGCAAAGAAGCCGCTGGGATTATCCTGCGGAAGTCCGGAAATGTCGGCAACGACAAGGACGTTCCCGTAGGATTGATAGAATCGCACGACCCCGGAGACCTTCGGAGCATCCGGGCCGCCCCGGATCTGGGCCGCTGCGTCCGGACGTGCCTGACAATGACGCATATACGATCACCTCACGCCATTTTATGCGAAAGAGCGTGAAAGTGCGAAGGGACGCATCTTAAAGATCCTGCAGATCGGCGGCGGGGATATCGTTTTCGAGATTATCCCGCGCAAGGTCATTGTCAATGGCGCGGTAGGCCCCGGAGATCGGCTTATCCGTGTGATAGGTCTTCATCTCCGCGCCGACCGTACCGCTTATGATGGGGCGGGCGGGTTTTTTACCGTGCTTTGCCTTGCCCTGGATCTCCGGGACGGGCGGCAGTTCGTTTTTGGGCCGGGTATGCGTGCGGTCGGGTCTTGCCATTCCCTGTTTGGCCATAAGGATCACCTCGGGATCAGCATGCCCAATCGGAAAAGCAATATTCTCCGGCGAAAACAGCGTAAAAAAAAGAAAACGATTCGCGCAGACGGAGAACGGCTTTACAGCTGCTTATCATCCGTAGCCGGATTATCGATGAGCGTACCGTCCTCGGAAAAGCGCGAACCGTGGCAGGGGCAGTCCCAGGAATGTTCCTCCGGATTATACTTGAGGGCGCAGCCCATGTGGGGACAGCGCGGGACGGTGGGCGTGAGGAGCCCTGCCGCCGAGTGGGCGGCGTTTACTGCCAGCTGCGGCCGCAGAATGCTGCGCGAGGGGCTGAATACCTCCGCATAGGGATGGGGTTTCCCCTGCACCAGTTCGGACAGGATCCCGGCGGCGGCCATGGAGGAAGTCATTCCCCATTTGTTAAAACCGGCGGCCACATAGAGGCCGGAGGTGTTTTTGGCGTAGGGGCCGATATAGGGGATGTCGTCGAGCGTCATGCAGTCCTGTGTGGCCCAGCGGCTCACGATCTGCGCATCGGGGTAATGCTCCCGGGCAAAGCTTTCCAGTTCACGCCAGCCGCCGCCCTTTTTGCCGCTGTGATGGGAGCCGCCGCCCAGCAGAAGCAGGTCATGATACCGTCGGAAAGACAATCCCTTTTTTGCCTCGTCCACATACATGCCGTCTGTCAAAGGGGCGTTTTTGAGGGCGAGGACATAGGAGCGGTGCTGATACAGCTTGAGAAAATAGCCGCCGTGCTTGTTCAGGAACGGGAAATGGGTGGCGATGATGATCTTCCCCGCCGTGATGGTGCCGCCGCTTATGACCGCCTTTCCCGGAGACAGTTCCAGCACTTTCGTATGCGTAAAGATGCGGAGGTCCCGGGCGATGCCGGCGGCAAATTTCAGGGGATGGAACTGAGCCTGCCGCGGGAAGCGCACCGCCCCCGCGACCGAAAACGGCAGGGGCAGATGCTCCGGGGCATCGGCGTCAACGCCCAGTTTTTGCAGGGCTGTAAGTTCCTTTTCGATCTTCCGCCGGTCGCCGAGGGAGTATACGAAGGAATCCTGTTCCTCGAAATCGCAGTCATATTCCCTGCTGAGCGTACGAAAATCTTCCAGCGCGGACCGGTTGGCTTCCAGATAGAGCCGGGCCTTTTCTTCCCCGAAACGACGGATCAGCCGGTCGTAGATCAGCCCGTGCTGGGCCGTGATCTTTGCGGTGGTGTTTTTCGTGATGCCGCCGCACAGCTCTCCCTTTTCGACGAGGGCATAATCGATGCCTGCGCGGGAGAGCCGATACGCGCAAAGCAGGCCTGCCATTCCGCCTCCGATGATGAGGACGTCGGTTTTCAGGTCGGATGTCAAAGGTTCAAATCGCGGTATGTGCGCCGTCTGTGTCCATACGGAGTCCATGCCGTCACCTCCCGGGAATAGAGTGGCAAAGAGACGGCGGATTATTCTTCGGTTAATAAAGAATTGCGTGTTTTGTCTGAAATGCGATCGATCGGGCGGCGATTTTTTTCATGCTCCGGGCGAGCTTTTTTGCGTTGCCGCGGCAACATACTTGCCATGACGGGAAATTTATCATACAATCAACAGAGAAGAGAAAAACGCCGGTCATTCGGCTGCGGACATACAACAAAGGAGGAAAGCGACAGTGCTGAGAAAGATCATAAAAATCGATCGGGATAAATGCAACGGCTGCGGTCTTTGCGCGGCGGCCTGCCATGAGGGCGCCATTGAGATGGTGGACGGGAAGGCGATGCTGACGCGGGAGAATTACTGTGACGGTCTGGGCGACTGTCTGCCTGCCTGCCCGACGGGAGCTATCTCCTTTGAGGAGCGCGAAGCGCCTGCCTATGATGAAGAAGCGGTCCGACAGGCGAAGCGGAAAAAGCAGGGAGCGGCGGTCCCTGCCGGCTGTCCCGGGATGCGTGCCGCCGCCATTGCGCGGGGGAATGCTGCCCCGGCCGCGGAAACTGCGGAAAAGCAGCAGAGTGAGCTGCGCCAGTGGCCGGTGCAGATCAAACTGGCGCCGCTGACGGCTCCGTATTTTGAGAACGCCGACCTTCTGGTGGCGGCGGATTGTACGGCCTATGCCTACGGTGCCTTCCATCAGGATTTTATAAAGGGGCGCATCACACTGGTTGGCTGCCCGAAGCTGGATGGGGTGGATTATGCGGAGAAACTGACGGCCATTCTCGCGGGGAACAACATCCGGAGCGTGACGGTCACGCGTATGGAAGTTCCCTGCTGCGGCGGACTGGAGAATGCCGTAAAGAGAGCTGTCGAGGCGAGCGGAAAAGCTCTTCCCCTGCAGGTCGTGACCATCTCGACCGACGGAAGAATCGTGAAGTAAAGACAGAAAAAGGACGCGCCAAAGGGTGCGGTCCAATAAAACAGTATAATAATGTTTTCGGGAAGGCGGCGTGAGAAATCACGCCGCTTTTCCGTTCATAACGTCATAGAGTAAATTGGCGGGGAGTATGCCGATATAGTTGTAGCTGATCGTCACATCCTGCACTCGGTGTCCGCTGGACTTGTCCGGTGCATGAACATATACGGCGTTGACCATATCGTTCAGAATGGTGGGTGTCAGCTTCTCCAAGTACAGGTATTTCTTTGCCTGTCGGATAAACCTATCAACATTCTCCGCTTGATCTTCTTGATTCTGTATTTCGTTTTCAAGCATTTCAATCTTGGCTCTCAGGTCTGCCTGCTCCTGCTCATAATCATCAGACAACATCTGAAAACGAGCTTCGGACAGTTTTCCGTTGACCATATCCTCATAAATACGCTTGAACAACCTGTCCAGTTCCGCCAGACGGTTTTCGGATTTCTGCAAGGTTCGCTTCTTGGCAGAAAGCTCTTTCTTTGCTTCCTCGCTTCGCTTTGCGCCCAACGCTCTGCGGAACGCATCCTCGTAATCGGCAACACATTGGATTACCAACCTCATGTGTTGGAGTGTACCTTCTTCCAGTACCACAGCACGGATGAAGTGGGTGTCACAAACTTCCTTGCCCTTTTTACGGGAAGTGGAGCATACGAAGTGATCTTGTCTGGTTTCAAAACTGTTGCTGGTGCAGTAGTACAATTTCTCACCGCAATCGGCACAGCGGACGAGACCGGAGAACATATTGGTCTTGCCTGTTCTGGCGGGTCTGCGTTTGTTCTTGCGAAGTTCCTGCACACGGGCAAAGGTTTCTTCGTCAATAATGGCTTCATGGGTGTTCTCGAAAATCTTCCATTGATCGGGAGGATTTTCGAGTTTCTTTTTGCTTCTGTACGACTGCTTGCGGGTTTTGAAGTTGACCA
>JAUMXS010000032.1:7005-12617 GCA_030528965.1 Eubacteriales bacterium | reverse complement strand
TCTGTGCATACGCCCCCACCGACCAATAGGTCTGTTTTCCTCCGGTAAGCGAATAGCGGGAATATAGTAATCACCACAACGGATATAGTTCAGTTCCTGCATCATATGTACCTCCACAAAAGCATTTTACGGGTAAAAAAAGAAGCGATACTCGGTTATCAAACCAAGTATCGCTAACTTTTGTTTAGCCAACCCCGTCTGACAGATGCCGTAAAATAGTTAAATTTTTGGTTTAACTGTTTTACGGACACCCGCCATTTGGGGCCGCTTTTTTGTCTGCCCGGAGGTTCGTGGAACACCGGTTATCAAAACCGGAGAACGATTATGTTCAGGGATCAGGTGGATTATAAAATACATTGAAAAATATAAATAATTATATATAGTTATATAAAAAAGTTGTTGACAAGTCATGGCAGGGCTGTTATAATTCTACCGCGCTCCAAAGACAGCAGGTAGTCAAATTGGCTGTAAATCCTGCCGAGGACGACATGAAGATCCTGTAACAGGGTAAGATTTTCGTGTCCCCGAGCCTTTGGGCCGGGGATTTTTCTTTTGGGCGCATATCGCTAATTCCGGAGGTGAAAACACACATGCCGAACGCAAAAGTCCTGCAGGAAAAGCAGGCGATAGTTGAGCAGCTGACTCAGCGTCTGCAGAATGCCTCCTCTGGTGTTCTGGTGGATTACAAGGGCATCAACGTGGAAGAAGATACGGCTCTGCGCCGCGAGCTTCGTCAGAACGACGTGCAGTACAACGTTGTAAAGAACACGCTTATGCGCTTTGCAGTCAAGAACGTTGGTCTGGATGAGCTGGACTCCGTTCTGCAGGGAACGACCTCTCTGGCCACGACGGAAAGCGATCCTATCGCCCCCATCCGTATTGCCAGTGAGTACGCCAAGAAGCTGGGTGATTGTTTCGAGATCAAGGCCGGTTTCATGGAAGGACGTCTTCTGAGCGCAGAAGAGCTGGCGGAGATCGCCACGCTGCCGAGCAAGGATGCTCTCTATGCCAAGGTGCTGGGCACCATGCTCGCGCCGATCACCAGCCTGGCCGTTTGCCTGGGCCAGATCCTGGAGCAGAAGGGCGGAGATCCCGCCGCCGAAGCCGCTGCCGAATAAGCTGCGGACAATCCCATTCATATTTTAAACTTAGGAGGAGAAATCAATGGCTAGCGAAAAAGTCACTGCTATGATCGAAGAAATAAAGAACCTGACCGTTCTGGAGCTGTCCGAGCTGGTTCATGAGCTCGAGGATACCTTTGGTGTTTCCGCCGCTGCCGTCGCCGCCCCCGCTGCTGGTGGCGCTGCTGCCGCTCCGGTCGAAGAGAAGACCGAGTTTGACGTTGTCATGACCTCTTTCGGTTCCGAGAAGATCAAGGTCATCAAGGAAGTCCGTGGTATCACCGGTCTGGGCCTTGCCGAAGCGAAGGCCATGGTCGAAGGCATTCCTGCCAAGATCAAGGAGCAGGTTTCCAAGGAAGAGGCCGAGGAACTCAAGGCGAAGCTGGAAGCTGTCGGCGCCACTGTCGAACTGAAGTAATTCCGTCGGAGGGATCCCTCCGAGCCATAGAGTTTACATGGACCCATGACGACTTCTCGTCATGGGTCTTTTTTGAAATCGTGCGCAGCGATACGTATGAGACGCGGGGCGCATCGGGCAGATTAAAGCGATGCCGTACGGCATCGGCGCGGCCCGGACGGTGCTGTATGGTATCTGCGCAGTCCGGACAGGGCAGGATGGATCCGCTCGCCGTGTCAATATTAGAAATGACGAAATGAATTTGAAAAAGAAGGCCGTGCGGGCTTTGTCTGCCTGAGCATGGAAATAAAGAAGACTTATAAAAAAGTTGCGAAGGGACTATTTGAGGAGGTACTGTTTTGAATCTGGCCCTTATGCTTTTGCTGCAGGTAGTACTGATCGGGCTGAACGCTGTTTTTGCCTGTGCGGAGCTGGCGGTGATCTCCGTGAACGACAATAAGCTGGAAAGGATGGCCGCAGAAGGCGACAAGCGCGCACAGCGCCTGATGGCGCTGACGAGTCAGCCGGCGCGGTTTCTGGCGACGATACAGGTGGCAATAACCTTATCGGGATTTCTGGGCAGCGCGTTTGCGGCGGATCATTTTTCCGACGGTCTTGTCCGGTGGCTGCTGCGGCTGGGTGTACCGTTTTCCGCCTCGGCGCTGGATGCGGCGGCGGTCGTGGTGATCACGCTGGTTCTGTCGTTTTTCACGCTGGTATTTGGTGAACTGGTGCCGAAACGGGTGGCGATGCGAAAATCGGAGAGTCTGGCTTTGGGCATATCCGGATTAGTCAGCGGCATCTCAAAGGTATTTGCTCCGGTGGTCTGGCTGCTCACAGCATCCACCAATGCAATTCTGCGTCTGATGGGCATTGATCCCGATGCCGAGGACGAGGAAGTCAGCGAAGAAGAGATCCGTATGATGGTGGATGTGGGCAGTGAAAAGGGCGTCATAGATCAGGAAGAAAAGGAACTGATCCAGAATGTTTTTGAATTTGACGATCTGACAGCCGGTGAAATTGCCACGCATCGAACCGATCTTTGCGTCCTGTGGATGGAAGAGGACATGGAAAGCTGGGACAAAACCATCTATGAAAGCCGATATACCATGTACCCGGTGTGTGAGGAGACTCCCGATAACGTAGTCGGGATACTGAATGCGAAGGAATACTTCCGCCTGCGGGATCACAGCCGGGAACAGGTGATGGAAAAGGCGGTTCGTCCAGCATATTTTGTGCCGGAATCGGTCAAGGCAGACGTTCTGTTCCGGAACATGAAGCAAAGCCGGAATAAACTGGCGGTGGTGTTGGATGAATACGGCGGCGTGAGCGGGATCGTGACGATCAGCGATCTGGTGGAACAGCTGGTGGGTGATCTGGATATGGAAGCGCCGGCGGCAGAGCCGAACCGTGTTCTCATCGAAGCGATGGGGGACGGAGTCTGGAGAGTGCATGGAAGCGCTCCGCTTCGCGAACTGGAGGAAAAACTGGGCGTAGTTCTCCCCTGTGATGAATGCGAAACCTTTGGCGGTATGATTTTCGGGGTGTTGGGTGCGGTCCCGCAGGACGGAACGACCGTGGACCTGGAGGTCTCCGGACTGACGGTCCGGCAGATGAAGATTCGTGACCATCAGCTGGAAAGCGCACTGGTTACGCTTGTCAATAGGAAATAAAAAATCGTGGGAAGGCAAACAGCCTTCCCACGGTTTTTATTATCGGTTAATCGTTTCTTAAACGCGCAGCCAGGGATTCGGTGGATTCTGTCCACAGCACCCACAGCGTTCCGCGGCGGAGTGTGATGCTTGCCGGGGCTCCCGTAAAAGCGTTGCTGACGCCGGTGGGGGTGTCGCCGGTGAGGATGCCGTCCGTCAGGGTATACTGCAGACCCTGCAGCGTCACGCCTTCGGCCCGGTCTCCTGCGCAGAAAACGGAAACGGTTCCCTGCATCCCGGCAGGGAATGTCAGAGTGTTGCCGCCTGCCAATGCCGTGATGGCCTGCCCTTCCCCTGCCATAAATGCCCGGCCGCCGCTTTCGGCGATCCGGCGCAGTTCCTGCATGTTGGCGAGCGTATGGTCCAGTCGTCCGCCCAGGGATCCCAGCAGCAGGAAACGCTCATAACCGCGTGCGGCCGCTTCGCGTACAGCAAGCTGCATGTCCGTTTCGTCTTTTTCCACCGGGTGGCGGATCACTTCGCCCCGGTCGGGGACAAAACCGAGAGAGTCGTAATCTCCCAGTGTGAGATCCCAGCGAATGTTCCGGCGTTCCAGCTCCTGCAGACCGCCGTCCGCTGCGATGATCAGGTCTCCCGCTGCCGGCTTCGGGACGGTACTTTGCGCCGGTCCCGCGCCCATGATAATACAGATGTTTTTCATGACGTATTATCCCAGCGAGGAGTAATTCTGCGTGGCCACAAAGGCATTGTGCTCTTCCGCCGTACGGAAGAATCTGTGCGTCAGCGTGGCGGTGTCCAGTGCGTAATAATAGTACGAGGTCGCAGACGGTTTGAGTGCCGCCTGGATCGAAGCCATGCCCGGGCTGCAGATAGGTCCGGGGGGCAGCCCCGTATACAGATAGGTGTTGTAGGGATCGTCGATCTGCGTGTGTTCGGTGGTCAGGTAACTCTGCCGTTCCGGAAGGATATACTGGATGGTGGCATCGATACACAGCGGCATGTTTTTTTCCAGACGGTTATAGATGACCGAGGCGATGATCGCACGCTCATCATCGTTGGCGGCTTCTTTTTCGATCATGGAGGCGACGGTCAGGAGCTGAGAGAAGTTCAGACCCCGTTTTTCGAGCTGCTTCAGCATATCTGCGGTGAGTTTATAGTGGAAGTTCATCAGGAACTTGTCGATGGCGCTTGCCGCCTGCATGCCCTGATAGAAGTCATAGGTATCCGGGAACAGAAAACCTTCCAGACGCTGGGGCGAGCCGGCTTCCGTGCCTTCAAGGAAGGAGTAGGAATAGTTATAATTGGCCGCAGCGGCATAGAGGTCTTCCAGCTCACAGATCTCATTGTCTGCCAGCCGCTGGAAGATCTGTTCCATCGTAAAGCCTTCGGGGAAGGTCAGACGGGTCTCGACCTGTGAGTCGGAACCGATCTGCATCTTTTTGACGAGGGCGCGATAGTCATAGGTGGTGTTGAGCTCATAGGTACCGGGCTCGATCTTCAGATCTGCGTCGGAGAGTTTGGAATAGAACTTGAACAGGAATTCATACTCGATGAGGCCGCTGTCCTTCAGCGCCCGTGCGACGTAATCGATATCGGCGGAGTCCACAAGCTTAGTATCTGTGACCTTTCCGCTGTCATCCTTGACGGGGATCTCCTTCTCCGTAAAGATGGACTTCGGGAGTGTGACGGTGGCGGTGAGGTCCTGCTTGTTGAGCGCGAGGACGTCGGAGGCGGCGAGCCAGGCCAGGCAGGCCAGAACGACGCTCAGGGCGATGATGAACGCAGCGTACATCAATCCGCCCAGACAGCCCAGACGACCGTCGCGGCGCGTACGGATGGGCATGTAGTCGCGCGGCTCCTCTTTGAAGTCATCCTCTTCTTCCGCGAACAGCTGCTCCTGCAGCCGTTTCCGGTTAAGTATTTTACGGAGTCCGTGCCGGGGTTCCCCGGTTTCCTCCGGGACTGCCGGGGTTTCCGGCATGATCAGAGCATCCCGGAAATCCGCAGATTCCGGGGCGATCGGAGCATCTCCGGGTTCCGGGGTATCCGAAGTATCCAAATCATCCGGGCTAACCGGCATTTCCGGAAGGTCCGGAGTTTCCGGGAACTGGGGGTCCCGGTTTCTTTCACTGTCTGCCATGGGGGATTCTCCTTCGAAACGTTGTCACCGGTCAGGGGCGGTGGGCATAGTATGACTCAGACGGACGGATCAGGCGCCATCCTTCCGCTGCATCACCGAAAAAACGACGACGGCACATCCGCCGCGCGGGGCCGGAGCGGATGAAAATATCTTTTACGCGCGGAGAAAGGGCTTCACATGTTCTACGGTAATAACGGCAGCTGCTTCTGGATCATCATCATTCTTATTCTCCTGTTTGCCTGCGGCGGCAGCTGCGGCGGCAACTGGAATTCCTGCACCTG
>JAUMXS010000032.1:0-6995 GCA_030528965.1 Eubacteriales bacterium | reverse complement strand
TGCCGCATAACCCTGACCGATACCGGGGCCGATACCTGCAACAACTGCGAGACCAACTGCACTCCCTGCTGCTGACCATATAGACCGGCGCGGGCTGAACGGAAAGGCTCTTTGCCGGGGAAAACCAATGAAAAGATGATCGGACCGACCGGATCCCGGCTGTTCCGCTGCAAAGGCGAATAAAACCGGGGCATAGGCGGATCCGGAATACCTACACGGGGCTTCCTTCGGGAAGCCTCGTTGTTTTTTCTTCGGTAATGAGGATCTTTACGGCGCAGTCGTGTGCTTCCCGCGGAAGGGACTCGAGAAGAAAGCGCGTGCGGCACACGCCGACGGTATAAGCGGGACAATCGGCAAGCAGGCGGTCATAATATCCGCCGCCGCGGCCCAGACGATAGCCGTTCCGGTCATAGCAAAGTCCCGGGACGAGCACCAGATCTCCGGCCTGCGGTCGCAGGGCGGGGGCCTTGCTGTCGGGCTGAGGAATACCGAAGCATTGTTCGGGAAGAGAGTCCATCGCGGAGAAGTCCATGATCCCGCCGCCCAGAATACGCGGCAGCGCGACGGTCTTACCCAGCGCCTGAGCAAGCTCTATACAGGCAGAAGTATCGATCTCCCAGCCGACGCTCCGGTACAGGAACAGCCGCCCGGCGCATCGGAATTCGGGCAGGGCCAGAAGCTGTTCGAGGATCTTTCGATCTGAGCTGCGCAGATACTCCTCGTCCAAAGCCGAAAGCCGGGCAAGCACCTGTGTACGCAGCGCGGCTTTGGCCTCTTTTACAGTTCTGTTTTTATCAGGTATTTGCATCGTTTTTCCGTCTGCCCGTGGCAGTCAGCGCGAGAAAGCGCGGCAGACACAGCATACGGCCAAAGCGCTGCGGCTCACGGCAGAGGCGGTAAAACCATTCGAGGCCGAGCTTCTGCCAGATCTCCGGCGCACGCTTGACAACGCCGGCATAGACGTCCATACAGCCGCCCAGGCCTGCCATCAGGCCCACATCCAGACGGCCGTGCCATTTTTCCATAAAGAGTTCCTGCTTGGGCGCGCCCAGACAGACCAGCAGGAAATCGGGCTTTGCGGCATTGATCTCCGCTGCGATCGGTGCATCATCCGTGAAATAGCCGTCATGCGTGCCGACCACTCGAAGCCCCGGGTTCTTTTCCAGCAGGTTCTGGGCGGCGCATTCCGCGATCCCGGGCTTTGCGCCCAGAAGATAGATGCTTCCGCCGCTTTTGCCCAGCTTTGCGATGAGATTGGAGGCAAAATCCACGCCGGGGACTTTTTCTTTCATGGGAGTACCCAGCAGGCGCGCACCGTAGATGATGCCGATGCCGTCCGGAAGGACGAGATCCGCGCCGCTCACCGCGCGGTGCGCGGATTCGTTTTCGCGGCAGAGCATCACGATCTCCGGGTTCGGCGTTACCACATAGGCGGCACGGCGTTCCTGTATCAGTTGTTCGGCTCTCCGAAGGGCCTCGTCCATCGTCACATTATCAAATTCGACGCCCAAAACATCCGTTCTCATATCTGTGCAAACACCTCGCCGATTTGTTTCTGTATCAACAGGTCAGCCTGCCCGTCACGGGGAGTGGGGTCACGGTTGATGACGACCAGGCGGTTGCCGCGATAATAATCGATCAGACCCGCCGCGGGGTACACCGCGAGGGAAGTTCCCCCGACGATCAGCACCTCCGCGCGGCGGATGTATTCCACTGCATCCATCAGTGTTTTCCGGTCCAGACCCTCTTCATAGAGAACGACGTCGGGCCGCTGGACGCCGCCGCATTCACAGCGGGGAACGCCTTCGCCTTCGTTGACGCGGTCGGGCGGACAGGGACGTCCGCATTCGGAACAGTAAGCCCGGTGTGTGGAACCGTGCAGTTCCAGCACGGTCCGGGAACCGGCAGCCTGATGGAGGCCGTCGATATTCTGTGTAATGACGGCGCGCAGATGTCCTTCTGCTTCCAGCTCCGCGAGTCGGGTATGCGTCCGGTTGGGGAGAATGCCGTGGAGGACGAGTTTCTCGTGGTAAAAGCGAAAGAACTCCTCCGGGTCGCGAAGGAAGAAGCTGTGGCTCAAAATGGTTTCCGGCGGAAAGCGGTATTTTTGGTTATACAGCCCGTCGGCGCTGCGGAAATCGGGAATGCCGCTCTCTGTGGAAACACCCGCACCACCGAAAAAAACGGCGTTATCGGTTTCCGACAGCCAGCGGCGCAGGGTCTCTATCTGCACATCCATGTTTTCCGCCTCCCCTTTTTGCTCATTATATATTTTTTGTCTCGATATAGCAAGGGGAATTCCGCCGACGGAATGCAAGAGACGGTTGACAGATGACATAAAATAAGCGTAAAATATAGAATGAGGAGATATATATACACTCTTGAGTGTATGTCCGCATATACGCGAGAAGAAGGGAGCGCTATCCATGGAATCCAGTTATGCCCATCGTTTTTTCGGAGAAGGTCTGACCTTTGACGATGTGCTGCTTATGCCGGCATACAGCAATGTGCTGCCCGCCGATGTTGATCTGAGCACAAGACTGACGAAAAAGATCCGACTCAATATTCCGCTCATGAGTGCTGCGATGGATACGGTCACGGAGTACCGTATGGCGATCGCGATCGCCCGTGAGGGAGGTATCGGTGTCATTCATAAAAATATGAGCATCGAGCAGCAGGCCGAGCAGGTCGATTTGGTCAAACGTTCGGAAAACGGCGTTATCACCAATCCGTTTTCCCTTACGGCCGGCCATACCCTGCGCGAGGCGGATGCTCTGTGCGCAAAGTTCCGCATTTCCGGCGTGCCGATCGTGGATGAGGAAGGCAAGCTGGTCGGTATCATCACGAATCGCGATATGAAGTTCGAGGAAAACATGGATCGTCTGATCGACGAGGTCATGACCCGCGAAAATCTGGTCGTAGGCCATGAGGGCACCACGCTCGCCGAGGCGAAAGCCATTCTCCGCAAACATAAGATCGAGAAGCTCCCGATCGTGGATGATCAGAACCACCTGAAGGGGCTCATCACCATCAAGGACATCGAAAAAGCGCTGACCTATCCGCGTTCCGCGAAGGATGAGGGCGGACGTCTGCTGTGCGCAGCGGCGGTTGGTGCGACCAAGGACGTGCTGGACCGCGCGGGTGCGCTGGTGGATGCCGGCGTGGACGTGCTGGTTCTGGACAGTGCCCACGGACATTCCCAGAATATCCTGGATGCGGTCGCCCGCGTCAAAGAGCACTTCCCCGACGTTCAGCTCATTGCCGGCAACGTAGCCACCGGTGAAGCCACGCGTGCGCTGATCCAGGCGGGCGCGGACTGCGTCAAGATCGGAATCGGCCCCGGCTCCATCTGCACGACGCGTGTCGTCGCGGGTATCGGCGTTCCGCAGATCTCTGCGGTGCTGGAGAGCGCGGCGGTCGCCAATGAATACGATATCCCCATCATCGCCGACGGCGGCATCAAGTACTCCGGCGATATCGTGAAGGCCATCGCAGCCGGCGGCAGCGTGGTCATGCTCGGCAGCCTGCTGGCAGGCTGTGAGGAGTCCCCGGGAGAGAGCGAAGTGTTCCAGGGCCGTCAGTTCAAGGTTTACCGCGGCATGGGCTCTCTGGGCGCCATGGCGAAAGGTTCCCGTGACCGGTATTTCCAGGAGGACAACAAGAAGCTCGTTCCGGAAGGCGTGGAGGGCCGCGTGCCCTACCGCGGACCGCTGACGGATACGATCTATCAGATGACGGGCGGTCTGCGCAGCGGCATGGGTTACTGCGGTACGCCGACCATCGAAGCGCTCCGTACCCAGAGCAAGTTTGTCCGCATCACGGCGGCCGGCCTGCGCGAGAGCCATCCGCACGATATCTATATCACCAAGGAAGCGCCGAACTATACCATGAATCCGGGCTGATCGGGTCAGCCGGTCCCCTGACTGCAGCAAAGCTGTTATAAAACAATAAACAACGCCGCGGAAAACCTTTTTCAGAGGTTTTCCGCGGCGTTTTCTTTTTTGCATTTGGTCATTTCAGAAGCATAGCGCTGTTGAGAAGCGAGGTGCTGTAGAGGAAGAGGACGTCCTGATTTTCGAAGTCCACGAAGGATTCGAGGAAGGAGGACGAGATATAACGCAGGTCGACCAGCGTGATCTTATCGTAAGCACCGAGCAGCAGGGGTGCCAGACTGCTCCCGAAAGAATCACGGAAGAGGATGAGTTCCCGGCCGGTTTTTGCTTCGGCGCATTCCACGGTGAGAACGGCCTGTGCGCCGGACAGGAATACGTCATAGCCGTCCAGATCATCGAAGCGTTCGAGGTCATAGACGGGCTTTGTGCCCTCAAATTCCGCGCCCGTGACCACAGCGGAATCCGTTGCGGGAGAGGTGAGGTAAGTGAGCGTGTCGGGCGTTACGGAAAGTGCGGACTGTCCGCAGTATACGCCGTAGAAGGGGGAAAGCGTGTGCGGTGTCCATTCCGACGCGGGAATAAGACCTTCCTGCGCATTCATGGCGGAGGCCAGAGTCTCGGCCACGGAAAAAATTTCTTCCTGCCGCCAGTGGGTATCGGTACGGTAATAATCCTCTTCCGTCAGGAGTCCGAAGAGGTCCACATATTGGACATCCCCGGGCAGACCGCCCAGCAGGAGCTCCGTCATACGGTCATAATCCAGATGCGGGTAGCCGTTTTTCTCGGCCACATACCAGTTCTTATCCGGGACGACGGCACAGTAAACATTCATTCCGGCGAGAGGTCCCGCGCAGAGGGAGGAGATCTTCTCGGCCGCATAATTCACCTGTTCCTCACGGAGCGGGTACTCGAGCTTATAGACTCCGTCGCCGACCAGATAGACGCCGTTATTGTCCAGCTGCTTCATAAGGTCAAAACGAATACCGGCCTTGATCCGGCGGAAACTGTCACGCAGCGGGAACTGATCCAGCATCCAGGCTTCCAGATCCTCCATGTATTTTCCGGACAGTACGGCCTCGGTGGAGAGTTCAGGCTTCTGCTGGAGCTTTCGGCGCTCGGCACGGGAGATTTCCGCATCCGGTATCAGGATGAAAGCGGCAAGCAGGCCGAAGATCGTGAGACCGAATATAAGAAGAATGGCGAGGCTTTTGGTTTTTTTCATTCGAATCACACCATCCTTTTAGAAACGGAAATACAGGAAGGGATTGAAGGACCCATCCACAAGGCAGGCCGTCACGGCGATCAGCAGGACGCAGACGGAAACGGGTTCCAGAAGCGTCATGGCCGGGTGTTCGGAGAAACGGTCGTAGGTTTTATGCCAGACGGGCAGGGAGCCGGCGCAGGCAAGGAGCAGCGGGACGGCATAGCTGCGGAGGTAATAGAACGTTTCATCACTGACGACAGGAATACCCTCAAGGAGCCCGAACAGGCCGCGCATGTCATAGACGGCGCCGGTCAGGCCGTCGGCGTTAAACAGGACGAAGCCCAGGATGACGACCAGCATGACATATACATGAGGCAGGACTTTTCCGCGCTTCAGATATTTTCCCAGCCAGAGTTTTTCGAGGATGAGCAGTACACCGTACAGCCCGCCCCAGGCGAGGAAGTTCCAGGCGGCGCCGTGCCAGAGTCCGGTGAGAAGCCAGACGGCGGCGATATTCCGCAGCCAGCGCCCACGGCTTGTCCGGTTGCCGCCGAGAGGGATGTAGACGTAATCCCGGAACCAGCCGCCCAGTGTCATGTGCCAGCGCCGCCAGAATTCGGTGACGGAGCGGGAGACGTAGGGGTAGTCGAAGTTTTCCGGGAAATGGAAGCCAAACATCCGGCCGAGGCCGATGGCCATATCGGAATAGCCGGAGAAGTCGAAATAGATCTGCAGCGTGAAGGCAAGAGCGTAGATCCAGAAGAACAGGATACTCTGTTCGCCGGATCCGCGAAATACGCTGCAAAGCTCGCCCATGGTGTTGGCGATGAGGATCTTCTTGCCAAGGCCAAAGACGAAGCGGCGCACACCGCAGGCGGCATCGGAGAGGGAAACACTGCGTTCATGCAGCTCTTCCGCGATGTCGGAATAGCGGACGATGGGGCCGGCGATGAGCTGCGGGAACAGGCAGACAAAGGTCGCAAAGCCCGTGAAGCTGCGCTCGGCATGAACATTGCCCCAGTAGACGTCCATGGTATAACTCATGGTCTGGAAAGTGAAGAAGCTGATGCCGATCGGCAGATGGATCCCCGGGAGGGGGATGTCGGTATGCAGGAGACTGTTCGCCGCGCCGACCAGGAAATCGGCATATTTGAAAAAGCCGAGCATGGCCAGATTGATGACGATCGAGGAAATGAGCGCGTAGCGTGCGCAGGCATGTCCGCGGTTTTTTTCGATGAAGAGGCTGTGGGCATAGTCGGACAGAGAGGAGAAAACGAGAAGCAGAGTATACGCCTTCTCGCCGAAGAAATAGAATACCAGACTTGCCAGCAGGAGCACGACATTTCTGGCACGTACCGGTGCGGCCCAGTAAAGCAGCATCGTCACCGGCAGAAATACATACAAAAAAGTAATACTGGAAAAGAGCAAGGTTCTGCCCTCCGGATCGTAGTAATAGCAGACGGTAGTTTACGAGCCGTCCGCCATTCGGCGGACGGCTCGCATATTTCGGACCTCCCGTTCGGAAACGGAGCTGTCCGGATCATTGGTTTGGTCAGGCCTGGAAGTTGGCGGCGATGACATCGGCGCGCTCAACGGAGGACATGATGAGCAGAACGAGGTTGCCCTTGGTGAGAGTCATGACCTTTTCGGCTTCGACGCAGATCCACTTGCGGGGATCGGCATTGGCCTGCATCTGCTGGGCTACGGATTCGGCATCCACGTCATCGGGCAGGGCCAGAAGAACGACAGAGTGGGCGATGGAGCCGACCATGGCTTCGGACACAAGACCTTCGGCACCTTCGATGGGATCGATAAAGGCGAAGAAGGAGAAGTTTTCCTCATCCAGAGGCATGCTGCCGACCATCGGCAGGTTGGGAACATCGACCAGCAGAGATGGT
>JAUMXS010000031.1 GCA_030528965.1 Eubacteriales bacterium | reverse complement strand
AACAGAGGGAAATGCCCATGACAGAGAGATTCATCGAAGTGGACAGAGTGGAAAACATTCTCAGCGTATTTGGTTCCTTTGATCAGAATATTCGTATTATTGAAAGCGAACTGGGCGTGACGGTCACGGACCGTGACTCCGAACTGCGCATATCGGGCGAGGCGGAGGATGTCATGCATGCGGAAAAGGCGATCGAGGGACTCCTGAGCCTTGCTGCCCGCGGCGAGAATATTGACGCGCAGAATGTTCGCTATATCATCAATCTGGTACGGGAAGGCCGGGAATCCAAGATCGGGGAGATCTCGGGCGATGTGCTGTGCATCACCGCCAAGGGCCGTCCCATCAAGGCCAAAACGCTGGGTCAGAAAAACTACGTGGATGCCATCCGTTCGAATACCGTTACTCTCGGTATCGGCCCTGCCGGTACGGGTAAAACGTATCTGGCCGTGGCCGCGGCTGTGGCTGCATTCCGGGATAAGAGCGTGAATCGTATCATCCTGACGCGGCCTGCGGTGGAAGCAGGCGAACGGCTGGGTTTCCTGCCCGGTGACCTGCAGAGCAAGGTCGACCCGTATCTGCGTCCGCTTTATGACGCACTGTTCGATATGCTCGGTGCAGAAACCTATGCCAAATATCTGGAACGCGGCAACATCGAGGTTGCACCTCTGGCCTATATGCGCGGACGCACACTGGATGACAGCTTTATCATACTGGATGAGGCGCAGAATACATCCCGTGAGCAGATGAAGATGTTCCTCACACGTTTGGGCTTCGGCTCCAAGATCGTCATCACGGGTGACGTAACGCAGATCGACCTGCCTGCGGACAAGGTGTCCGGTCTCCGGGAGGCCATGCGCGTTCTGGAAAATGTGGAAGATGTGGCGGTCTGCAAGCTGACCGGCGCGGACGTGGTGCGTCATGTGCTGGTACAGCGAATCATCGAAGCCTATGAAAAATATGAAGAAAAACGCCCTGCGCCGCCGAATGCCGGCGGCCGTCCGCCGGTAAGGAGAAAAGTATGAAGGCGGGGCGGGTGTATGTATCCCGGGCGCGGCGCGGCCTGGGATGGCCGGAAGCGTATCGTCTTATCCGTCAGGCGGTCTTCGCGGCACTTGAGACGGAAAATGTGGACGTGCCCTGTGAGGTCAATGTTCTGCTGGCGGATGACAAGGTGCTCCATGAACTCAATAATATGCACCGCGGCGTGGACAGACCTACGGATGTGCTGTCCTTCCCCCTGAACGAATTGACACCCGGGGCGTTTGACGATGCCCTGTGTGAGCATGACCCCGATTCGGGACGCTGTCTTTTGGGTGATATGGCCCTTTCTCTGGAACGCTGTGAGAGTCAGGGAAAGACCTACGGTCATGGCTTTGCCCATGAACTTCAGTATCTGGCGGTCCATTCTACGCTGCATCTGCTGGGCTATGACCATGTGGACGAGGGACCGATGAAGCGTGCGATGCGTGCCCGGGAAAAACTCGTCATGCGCAAACTGGAGGAGAATTCGTGAAGTCCCTTGCCTGCGCTGTGCAGGGACTGGGGTTCGCGGTACGTACACAGAGGAACATGCGTATCCATTTGTGTTTCACTTTTTATGTCCTTTGGGCCGGATACGTTACGAAACTGAGCCCGGCCGAATGGGCAGCGGTACTGCTTTGCTGCGGACTGGTCATCGGGCTGGAATGCCTGAATACGGCGTTGGAACAGTTTTGTGACCGCGTTTGCCCCGAACGGGATGAGAAGATCCGCGCTGCCAAGGATGCCGCGGCGGGCGCAGTTCTGGCTGCTGCGATACTGTCTGCCGTAGTGGGCTGTGTTTTGTTTCTTACCGGCGGGAGACCCGCTGCGGCTCTGCAGTGGTTCCTTGCCCGTCCTGCCGCTGTTTTGATTTTTTCCGCCACGCTTGCGGCGTGGCTGATTCTGATTTTTTACAGGAGAACCTATCCATGATTCGGAAAAGTGCTATGATTACCCTTTGCGGCCGGCCCAATGTGGGCAAATCCACCCTCACCAATAAACTGGCAGGGGAGAAGGTCGCCATCGTATCCCCCAAACCGCAGACTACCCGCAACCGTATTACCGCTGTAGTCAACCATGGTGAGACGCAGTTTGTCTTTTTGGATACGCCGGGTTTCCATCGGGCCCGCACACGTCTCGGAGATCATATGGTCAACGTGGTGCGCCAGAGCGTGACGGATGTGGATGCCGTTGTGCTTATGGTCGAACCCATCCCCAATATTGGCGAGCAGGAGACGGCCCTGATGGAAAACCTTCGGGAAAACGGCGTGCCGGTTTTGTTGGTCGTGAACAAGGTCGATTCCGTGGCCAAGGAGTCTCTGCTGGAGGTCATCGCGCTGTATTCCGAGGCGTTTGAATTTGCCGCGATCATTCCTCTGTCTGCGCGTACCGGCGAAGGGGTGGATACACTGCTTGAGGAGCTGGAGCGTTTTGCTGCCGAGGGACCGCAGCTTTTCCCGGACGGGATGGTCACAGACCAGCCTGACAGCCTGCTCTGCGCGGAACTGATCCGTGAAAAGCTTCTCAGATGCCTGGACAAGGAAGTTCCGCACGGTGTTGCGGTAGAAGTGACGCGCTTTTCCGAGAGAGATAATGGGATCATTGATCTGGATGTTACCATTTATTGTGAAAAAGAGGGCCATAAGGGTATCATCATTGGAAAAGGCGGAAAAATGCTGAAGCATATCGGTGAGCTGGCTCGCCGTGATGTCGAAAACTTTATGGGTACGCAGGTTTGCCTTCGGACCTGGGTCAAAGCTCGCGAAGGCTGGCGCGATTCGCCGACACAGCTTCGCAACTTCGGCTTTTCGAGTGATTCTTAACTCCTGAAATTTCCGGCAATAAGGGCAGTCTTCCTGGGTCAAGCTAAAACCGCATTCAAGAATCCCGAAGGGAGAAGCGGCATGCTGCATGACTGTTGGCTTATGTTCAGAGAAACGGGCGACCCCTTGTGTTATCTGATCGGACGACGGCTCGAATCCGGCGTCGTATCGGAGAATGTCCGTATGCCTGAGAATGATCCGGATGTGAAGACTCAGAGACCGGAGCGGAAGTATCGTCCGGGCTGAAAAGCCCGGCGCGGCGGGGGGTACATATACGATGTTTATTACCACGCGCGGTCTTGTGCTGCGGGAGGTCAAATACAAGGAAGCGGATAAGATCCTCACGATACTTACCGAAGACGAGGGAAAAATCACTGTACGTGCGCGGGGCGCTCTGCGCAAAGGCTGCCGATACAGTGCGGCGACCCAGCTGCTGACTTTTTCGGAGATGACTCTCTTTCACAATCACGGGCGCTGGTCGCTGAACGAAGGCAGTACGGTCGAACAGTTTCTGGGGATCCGGAATGATCTGACAGGGTTTGCATTGGGGACCTATTTCGCGGAGCTTCTGGAAGCCGTGTCGGATGAGGACGAACCGAATCCCACACTTTTGAGTCTGGGACTCAACGCGTTGTTCGCGCTGAGCAGGAAACTGTATCCCCCGGAACATATCAAGGCGGTATTTGAACTGCGGTTGGCCTGTCTCGCGGGTTTTGCTCCGGCACTGGATGGCTGCAGCGTATGCGGAATAACGGCCCCGGAACATCCGTGGTTTTCCACAGACGGGGGCGTGCTCTGCTGCTCCGAATGCCGGCCGACGGTCGGAGCGGGACTGCCTCTTTGCGCGGCCTCATTGGCCGCCATGGTGCATGTCACGCACGCGGCGCCAAAAAAGATTTTTTCCTTTACGCTGGATGAAGCGGGGGCGGCGCGGTTTCATGCCGTCAGTGAAGCATATATACTCTCTCAGCTCGACCGGGGCTTTGGTGGGCTGGATTACTGGAAACGTGTGCGCTGAAGCGCAGACGCGGATCATATACGAAAGAAAACGTGTTTCCGCCCGGGAGCCGGGCAGAGAAAGGGTGGCATATGGATCTGTTTGGAAAGTCAAAGAGAACGCTGGAGCTTCCGGCAGTTTTGGAGCTTCTGGCGGCGGAGGCGGTTTCGGATCCGGCCCGTGCTCTGGCGCGGGAATTGAATCCTTCATCCGAACGTTCCGAGGTCTCGCGGCGTCTGGAAGAAACGTCTGCTGCCCGTAATATGCTGGCCTATAAGGGAAGCCCCTCTTTTTCCGGTGTGCGTGATGTACGCTCTCCGCTGGCGCGGGCCGATATGGGCGGCGTACTGAATACGCGGGAACTGCTGGATGTTGCTGCGGTCCTGCAGACGGCGCGCGCCGTGCGTGCCTACGGAGAAGGCGCGGAACACAGCTGTATCGATCATCTTTTCCGCTCTCTGCAGACGAACCGGTTTTTGGAGGACAAAATTACCGGCTCCATCGTAGGTGAGGATGAACTGGCCGATGCGGCCAGCGCGGAACTCGCGGATATCCGCCGCAAGATCCGAGCAGCCTCTGCCCGCGTGAGGGATGCCCTGCAGAAGATCATTTCTTCGCCGTCCTACGCCAAGGCACTGCAGGATCCCATCATCACCACGCGTTCCGACCGTTTTGTTGTTCCTGTGAAAGCAGAGCAGCGCGGCGCGATTCCCGGCCTTGTCCACGACGTGTCCTCCTCCGGCGCCACGCTGTTTGTGGAACCGATGGCGGCGGTCAAAGCGAACAATGAGCTGCGTGAGCTGCGTGCCAAGGAAAAACAGGAGATCGAGCGTATTCTGGCGGAGCTTTCCGCCGATTGTGCCGCCCATCGGGACGGCATTGATATGGACTATGAATTTCTCGTCAGGCTGGATCTAATCTTTGCCAAGGGGAAATTATCCGATAAACTGGACTGCTGCTGTCCGGAGCTTTCGGAAAGAGAGGTGCGGCTGCGGCATGCACGGCATCCGCTTCTGGATCCGTCGACTGCTGTACCCATTGATATCGAACTGGGCGGTGCGTTTGACGCATTGGTCATCACAGGCCCCAATACCGGCGGTAAGACGGTATCGCTCAAGACACTGGGCCTGCTTGTCTGTATGGCGCAGTGCGGACTGCACATTCCCGCCGTGGAGGGGAGCGTTCTGCCGGTTTTCAAGCATGTGCTTGCGGATATCGGCGATGAGCAGAGCATCGAGCAGAGCCTTTCAACTTTTTCCGCGCATATGAAGAATATCGTGCAGATCCTGGACTGCTGTGGGGATAAAAGCCTGCTGCTGTTCGACGAACTGGGAGCGGGTACGGATCCGACGGAAGGTGCGGCGCTGGCTGTTTCCATTCTGGAAGCCGCTCGCTCGAAGGGTTGTCTTATCGCGGCCACTACACACTATGCGGAACTGAAAATCTATGCCACCAATACGCCGGGGGTACAGAATGCTTCCTGTGAGTTTGACGTGGATTCCCTGCGCCCGACTTACCGTCTGCTGATCGGTATCCCCGGAAAATCCAATGCCTTTGCCATTTCGGAGCGTTTGGGTCTGCCGAAGGAGATCATCGAAGATGCGAGACGGCGTGTGGGGCTTGAAAGCACGAGCTTTGAGGAAACCATCCAGAAACTCGAGCAGACCCGTCGTCAGTTGGATGAGGAACGGCTGCTTGCGGCGCAGAAGCGGCGTGAGGCGGAGGAAAATGCGAAGAAATCCGCTCGCCTTCGCTCGGAACTGGAACTGCGGCTGGAGATGGCTGATGTCAAGACCCGCCGTGAAGCGGAGAAGATCCTGCAGGAAGCCAGAGATACCGCCGAAAAGGTGATGGCCGAGCTGGATGCTCTGCGAAACAGAAAAGACTCGGAGAATGAACACCGGCATATCAATGAAGTCCGTACGGAACTGCGCAGAAAGCTGAATGAGGCGGAGGAAAAGTTCGGACGTGCGCCGGAAGTGCCTGCCGAAGAGAAAAAATCGGCAAGACCCGTCCGGGAAGGCGATGTGGTTGAGATCCTGTCCATGGGCATACAAGCCACGGTAAGCTCGATCGCTCCGGATCGGCAGCTTACCCTGCAGGCGGGTGTTCTGCGTGTTACGGCAAAAGAGAGCGAAGTGTATCTCCTTCCCAATCAGCCCAAACCGAAGAAGGAAGAGATACGTTTCACCAATGCGCAGCTGCGCGCGGAGAGCGTTTCGCCGGAACTGGATCTCCGCGGAATGGAGACGATCGAGGCCATCCCGGTGCTCGAACGGTACATTGATCAGGCGGCAACGGGACATCTGACCGGGGTGACGATCATACACGGAAAAGGTACCGGAGCCCTGCGGGCTGCCGTGCAGCAGAGCCTTCGAAAAAACCGCCAGGTCAAAAGTTTTCGGCTGGGTCGATACGGTGAAGGAGAAACCGGTGTTACTGTGGTCGAACTGAAATAAAAGCCTGCAAGAACCCCTGATAACGCTGTGCAAAAATCCAAAAAGGCGGAAAATGGTTGACGCTTTGCATTGGATTTGATAGAATTCAATGCATAAAGTAGGTTTTTCTAAAATGGGAATTTGAAAAAGGAGCAGCGGCAATGGTTGTCAAAGAGGTAGTCATCAGTAATCAGGTGGGGCTGCACGCCCGGCCTGCGACTTTCTTCATCCAGAAGTCCAATGAGTTCAAAAGCAGCATTTGGGTCGAGAAGGATGAACGAAGAGCGAACGCGAAGAGCCTGCTTGGCGTCCTTTCGCTGGGAATCGTGAAGGGGACCCGAATCAGCATTATTGCCGATGGCGCTGACGAGGATGAAGCCGTTGCTACGCTGGCTGCTCTCATCGATTCCAATTTTACCGAGTAAGCGGACAAGATAATAAGGGGCGTGCTTTCTGCACGCCCTTTTGTTATATCTCTTTGCCGGGAATTTCCGGCTTTTCTGCGTGGATATGCGGAAGGAGAACTCGTATCATGACTCAAAAGAATAAGGCCATTTTCCAGATGCTGCTGTGTGCGTCGCTCTGGAGCTTGGCAGGTGTGTTTATTAAAGCCATTCCATGGAATGCGTTCGTGATATCCGGAAGCCGGAGCCTGATCGCAGGACTGGTCTGTGTGGCTTATATGCGTGCCCGGAGAATGTCTTTCCGGCTGAACCGCCAAAGTGTGGGCGGCGGGGTCGCCCTCTGTTTGACTATGACGCTGTTCGTGATCGCCAACAAGCTTACGACAGCTGCCAATGCCATCGTACTGCAGTTTACGGCACCGGTGTTCATTATGATCTTTTCGGTGCTGTTCCTGAAAAAGCACTTCTCACGCGCGGATGTCGCGGCGGTCGCGCTGGTTATGGGCGGTGTTTCCCTGTTTTTTCTGGATCAGGTCACACCGGGACGTATGTTGGGCAATGTGATCGCGCTGGGGTCCGGTATGGCTTTTGCGGCCATGTTTATGCAGATGGGCGGAGGACACGGTGCCGACAGAATGAGCGCGATCCTTTTGGGCGATCTGCTCTGCGCCGTTTTGACGATCCCGTTTCTGATTTTGGATCCGCCTGAGGTATTGCCGCGGCCTGTGGTGTACACACTGATTCTGGGCGTTGTTCAGCTTGGCATTCCATATATCCTGCTGGCCAAGGCGTCGGAGCATTGTCCGCCGCTGGCCTGCTCACTGCTGAGCGCTGTGGAACCGCTTTTGAACCCTTTGTGGGTGTTTTTGTTTGACGGAGAGACACCGGGATTGCCGGCCCTCATCGGAGCCGCAGTCATCATCGTGACAGTAACTGGATGGTGCATCTATGACGCAAGAAAAGCTACGCATCCTGCGGGACAAAGCCAATAAGCTCCCGCTTTTGCCCGGCGTGTATCTGATGAAGGACAACCGGGAAGAGGTCATATATGTCGGAAAGGCCAAAGCGCTCAAAAACCGTGTCAGCAGCTATTTTCACGGGAGCCATCTGCCGAAAGTTGCTGCCATGGTGGACAAGGTCGCGGATTTTGACGTTATTGTGGCGTCCACTGAGTTTGAGGCGCTTGTACTGGAAAACTCTCTGATCAAGCGTCATCAGCCGCATTACAACATTCTGCTCAGGGATGACAAGGGATATCCCTTCGTGCGGATGGATCGGAGCGAATGGCCGCGGTTTTCGCTGACAAACCGTATTGCAGATGACGGGGCGCGGTATTTCGGCCCGTTCTGCGGCCGGAGCCAGACTTTTGAAATACTCGATACGCTGGCCAAGATGCTGAAACTTCCCACCTGCGGACGAAAGTTTCCCCGGGATCGGGGAAAGGACCGGCCATGCCTGAATCATCACATGGGTGTGTGCTGCGGATGGTGCCAGACGGATACGACAAAAGAGGATTATCAGCATCGGATCGAACAGGCTGTGATGATTTTGGAGGGACGCAGCAAAGAACTGCTGCGTGATCTGGAACACAGGATGCAGGAAGCTGCGGAGGAGCTGCGGTTTGAGCAGGCGGCCGAGCTGCGGGATCGCCTGCGTGCATTGTCTGCCCTGGATCAGAAACAGCGCGTGATCGCCGCTGTATATGCGGACACGGACGTGCTGGGTTTTGTCCGCGGAGCGAAAAGCTGTTTTTCCGTTCTGCATTATACGGACGGAGACCTCGCGGGGAAGGATTACAATCTTTTGGACGAGCCGCTGGAAGATGACGCGGAGGCCGTATCCGATTTTCTGCGTCAGTATTATGCCGACCGCGGCGCGTGGCCGAAGGTGATATTGCTGCCGCTCGAACCGGAGGACCGGGAAATGCTGGAACGGTTTATTTCCGAGCAGGCAGGGCATAAGGTTCGTTTGGAAATTCCCAGGAGGGGAGAGCGCCGCCGGCTGATCGAGGCGGCGGAACGCAATGCGGGAGAGGAGATCCTGCGTGTTACCACTTCCGCCCAGCGCCGGCAGAAGACGCTGGAATGGCTGCAGAAAGCGCTGGCTTTGAATGAACTGCCACAGCGCATGGAAGCTTTTGACGTGTCGAACACAGGTGACTTTGGGGTCGTGGCGTCGATGACGGTGTTTGTCGGCGGCCGCCCCCTGAAACGGGATTACAGGAAATTCCGTGTGAAAGAAAATCACGGACAGGATGATTACGGCGCGATGCGCGAAGTGCTCCTGCGTCGTTTCCGCCGCTATTTGGACGGGGATGCGGCTTTTGGTACGCTGCCTCAGCTGCTGCTGATCGACGGAGGTTCGGCACATGCCCGTGTGGCGCGGCAGGTCCTGCAGGAATTGGAACTGACGATCCCGGTGTTCGGTATGGTGAAAGATGACCGGCACCGTACGCGCGCACTGGCTGCGCCGGATGACAGGGAGATCGGACTGGACAGCAACCCGGCGGCTTTTGCCCTTATCGGGACCATTCAGGAGGAAACACACCGTTTCGCGATCGAATATCACCGTTCCCTGCGGAAAGAGCTGATCGGTTCTGCGCTTGACGATATTCCCGGTGTGGGTGAGAAACGCCGTAAAGCGCTTCTTCAGCATTTCGGCTCGGTAAAAGCGATGCGTGAGGTCACAGAGGAGGAACTCGCGGCTGTCGTTCCGAAGAATGTTGCCCGAGCTGTTTGGATTCATTTTCACGGAGAGAAAACAAAGGAGGAAAACTCATGCGAGTCATAACAGGCGCGGCGAGAGGCCGCAGACTTCGGGAACCGGTAGGCTCAGACATTCGTCCCACTACAGACCAGGTCAAAGAGGCTTTGTTCAATATTATCCAGTTTGACATTGAAGGACGGCGCGTGCTCGATCTGTTTGCCGGTACCGGACAGCTCGGCATTGAGGCGCTCAGCCGCGGTGCGGCAGAGTGCGTTTTCGTGGATGCGGACCGGACGGCACAGGCGCTCATTCGGGAAAATCTGGCTATTTCCAAGCTGCAGGGCGGCAGGATCGTTGCCGGTGACTCGCTGGATTATCTGCGCCGCGGCGGCCGGTTTGACCTGATTTTCATCGATCCTCCTTACCACAGCGATCTGGCGGGAAAAGCGTTGGAAAGCATCAAAGCATTTGACATCCTGTCGGAAGGTGGTATAATAGTTTGTGAGACCGGACAGGAACAGACCCTGCCGGAGATCTATGAGAATCCGAGATCCTATCGGTATGGGAAAATTGTTTTGACCGTCTTCAGAAGGACTAATTCATGAAAACAGCTATCTATCCGGGCAGCTTTGATCCGATCACTCTGGGCCATCTGAATATCATACGACGCGCAGCCAAAGTGTTTGACCATGTGATCGTATGCGTTATGACCAATGTGGCCAAAACCCCTATGTTCACATTGGAGGAACGCATGAATCAGATCGAGCGGGTCGTCGGGCGCTTTGGAAACGTCAGCGTCGACAGCTGGGACGGATTGCTTGTCGCTTATGCCGCCCGGTATGAAGAACCGGTGATCGTTCGCGGACTGCGGGCACTCTCGGATTTTGAATATGAATTTCAGATGTCGATGATCAATAAAAAAATGTCTCCCAAACTGGAGACGGTGTTCCTTGCCGCCAGTGAAAAGTATTCTTACCTGAGTTCATCGGCCGTCAAGGATATGGCACTATATGGCGCCGATATCTCGGAATTTGTTCCTTGTGAAATTTTAACGGATGTCGAGGAAAGGTCAAAAAACAGGAGGTAGCAGAAGCAGATGGATAAGGAAAAGGAAGTCCTTGAACTGATTGAAATGCTCTACACTATGGTTACGGAAGCGTGGGGCGTTCCTCTCGGAAATGAGAAATGCATTATTGAACGGGATAAGGCGCTGGGTCTGCTGGATGAGCTGAAAAGTCAGCTTCCTGTTGAATTGGCTGAGGCAAAGCGGCTTGTCGCGGCGCGCGATGAATTTGTCGGCAGCGCCAAGAGAGAGGCAGAGTCCATTCGCCGCACGGCGGAAGAACAGGCTCGTCATCTCATCGAGGAACAGGAGATCGTCCGGGCTGCGCATGCCCGCAGTCATGAACTCGTCTCCACCGCGGAGACCAAGTCCCGTGAGCTGCGCCGCGTTGCCAACGAGTATGTGGACGATGCTCTCCGCCGGACGGAAGAAGCCGTCACGGCTGCTCTGGAGGAAGTGCGGCAGTCTCGTGCCCGTTTCCGTGCAGCCGGGACCCAAGCCCCGCAGCAGATCGAGACGATCTCTGCGGAGGAAATGAGCGAAGAATAAAAGTTTTTACAAAAGCCTGTGGCCTACATGTTGGGTCACAGGCTTTTTTTGTTGCCATTTTCCCGAATATATGAGAACAAAAGCTGCGGCGTGAGGAAAAAACGGAAAAGGAATTGGAAAATGAGGAAAAATTCCCCTTGATTTTTTTGTAAAAGTTTTCTATAATGAGGACAAAGTGGGGAGAAGTGGTGCAAAGTGTTTGAATTTCCCACAGATTTCGCGTAAAGAGAGAGGGGGACGCTGGCCGTGACAGGAGAATATCAGCATACGCTGGACGCCAAAGGGCGTATTTTTATTCCCGCGCGGCTGCGTGAAGAACTGGGCGGAGTGTTTTACGTGACCCTGTCGATGGACAAGTGCCTTTCCGCCTATTCCTCGGATAGCTGGCAGACCTTTTCCGATAAGGTGAATGCCATGCCGTATGTCAAACAGAGGAAGATGCGTCCGCTGTTTGCTTTTGCGGCGCGCTGCGAACTGGACAACCAGGGACGGGCGCTTCTCCCGCAGAATCTGCGTGATTACGCGGAATTGACGAAGAGTGTTACGATTGTGGGCTGCAACAACCATGCGGAACTTTGGGACAGTGAACGCTGGGCTGAGATTCATGCCAGCGAAATGACGCCGGAGAATATTGCAGCAGTGATGGAGGAGCTGGAGTTTTGATGGCTGCGCATCTTCCTGTGCTGTTGAATGAATGTATAGAGGCTTTGAACATCCGTCCGGATGGTGTTTATGTAGACGGCACGCTGGGCATGGGGGGGCATTCCGAGCAGATCGCTGCGCGTCTGACAACAGGGACGCTGATCGCGATCGACCGGGATGGCTATGCCATAGAGCGTGCCTCTGCGCGTTTGGCGCCTTATGCGGATAAGATCCGTTTTGTGCGCGGGAATTTCCGCGAGCTTGGCCGCATTCTGGATGAGCAGGGGATTTCGGAAGCAGACGGTATGCTGTTTGATCTGGGCGTGTCTTCGCCCCAGCTCGATGAGGCGGAACGCGGTTTCAGTTACATGCATGATGCGCCTCTGGATATGCGGATGGATACTTCCGAGGTGCTGTCGGCGTGGTTTGTCGTCAACCATTGGCCGGAAGAGAAACTCTGCCGTATCCTTCGGGATTACGGAGAAGAGCGATATGCCGCGAGTATCGCAGCGGCCATTGTGCGCCGAAGAGAGCAGAGGCCGTTGGAGACCACCCTGGAATTGGTGGATGTGATCCGCAGTGCCATGCCGGCCGCAGCCCTGCGGGACAAGCAGCACCCGGCACAACGCAGTTTTCAGGCGCTGCGTATTGCGGTGAATGATGAACTCGCTGCGGTGCAGGAAATGCTGGATGTGGCGATGACCCGTCTGAAACCCGGCGGACGGCTGGCTGTGATCAGCTTCCATTCGCTGGAGGACAGAATTGTCAAACGGGCTATTGCAGCGCGGGAAAACGGATGTACCTGCCCGCGCGATTTGCCCGTATGTGTGTGCGGTTTTAAGAAGACGGTGCGGAGCGTATCCCGCAAACCCATCACATCGACGAAGAAAGAACTGGAAGAAAACCCTCGTGCACGCTCGGCGAAGCTCCGCGTGGCCGAGAAACTGTAAGGCGACACCTTAAGGAGACACCATGGAAGAAGTAAGATTCGGGTCCGGCGCAGTATACGGAAGTCTGGCCTATGATTTCGGCAATCCAGAACTGTACGATGAAGAACTGCTGGATCTTGAGCCCGAGGTCGGTTCCCCGTCGGATACCGAGGAGCAGACCAAAACGACCCCTGCGACAAGACCGCAGTATGCGGTAGCGCCGATGGCGGTCGCGGGTTTTGCGGTCGCGGCCATCCTGCTGGTATTCTTCCTTCTCGGTCATATTCAGCTAATCGGTGTTTCCGATGCGACTCTGGCGCTCACAGAGCAGCTGGAGGAGCTGGAGAAGGAACAGAGACGACTCCTTATCGACTATGAAAGCACGTTTAATCTGACGGAAATAGAGGCCTATGCCATTGGCCAGCTCGGCATGCAG
>JAUMXS010000127.1:822-3108 GCA_030528965.1 Eubacteriales bacterium | reverse complement strand
TAATTCTTCTGTTTGATGAAATATTCAATGATGACGTCGAACTTACTGCTGTGGCTTAGGGCAAAACCGGCACGGGCGATGAAATCGCGTGTCTCCTCCAGACTCAGCTCCAAAGCGATGGCGAAGGCAACAGCCGTGGCCTTGGACGGCTTATAATCAGGGTTTTTGCGGATCTTGGAGAACAGCTTGCGATCGATGTTAGCCTTTTTATAAATCTCGGAATCCTTTTTGCCCGTGCGGTCGATGAGCTTCATAAGAGTTTCGGAGAAACCCGCATCCAAGTCGACCAGCAGGTCCTCCAGACTGCCGCCGGGAACGCTCGCCGCCATAGGTGTACACGACGGAGCCACGAAGTCTGTCTTTGAGGTTTTTTCTTTAGCCCTGATTTCCTGAATGCCAAGGACGTTCAGTCTGCGCTGCCTCTCATACCCGAAATCAGTATGCTCTTCCACGTAGCGGTCATCGATGTACTCGGCGATGTTCGTAAACAGTTTTCTGCCGATCTGATAGGATCCACGATTGAATATGACGATATAGACCGTCATGTCGTTTTCCATCAGAAACTCGCCGATGGTCTCGACAGCCACGCGGAGCGCCTGATCTTTGGGATAACCGTAGACACCGGCAGAGATCAACGGAAAAGCCACCGTTTCGCAGCCATACTCCTTTGCCAACGCAAGGCTTGTCCGATAGCAGGAGACAAGTTTTTCCCGCTCGCCGTATTCCCCTCCATGCCAGATCGGGCCGACCGTATGTATCACATACTTGCACGGCAGACGGTATGCCTTTGTAATTTTGGCATCGCCGGTCTTGCAGCCGCCCATGGTCCTGCACTCAGCCAGCAGTTCCGGCCCCGCCGCACGGTGGATGCAGCCATCCACACCACCGCCGCCCAAAAGAGACTCGTTAGCCGCGTTGGCAATGGCATCCACTTTCATTTTCGTTATATCATTTCTTACGATTTCAAGAGGCATTGAATCACCGCCTAATTCCATTTCGTTTTTCGTTATTGCCGACAGGCAAAACTCTGCCCCTCAGACATAAAAAGCTCTGCCGCCCGGCAAAGCTTTTGTTCCCATAACCATGCCGCCAGGACTTAACAACAGCTGACAGCGTTGTCTTTCATGATACAACAATTCCTTTCAAAAAGCAACTTGAGAATACCTTTCCGTATGCCCCGGATTTTATTGACTTTAAGCGCTTTTGCACAGCTCGATAATATCTGTTGCGAAACCTTTTTTCATTGAAAAGCCTGCCAATAGATGATAAAATAATTAAAAAGCGTCCGCGAATACCGAACACCAAATCGATCTGCAAGGGAGAACAGACATGAACTTAACGGATATTCTGGCAAAGTGTGACCATACTCTGCTGGGGCAAACCGCCACCTGGGCTGATATTCAGGCAATCTGTGACGACGGAATGAAGTACCATACCGCTTCTGTCTGCATTCCTGCAGCATATATCAAGCCGGCCAAAGAATATGTGGGAGACCGCCTGACACTCTGTACCGTCATCGGCTTTCCCAACGGTTATGCAACCACAGCATCCAAATGCTTTATGGCCGCCGACGCTGTGGAAAACGGCGCGGATGAAGTGGACATGGTCATCAACATTGGCTGGGCTAAAGACGGAAAATGGGAAGAAATAACGAAAGAAATCGCCGCTGTCAAAGCCGCCTGCAAAGGCAGGATTCTGAAGGTAATCATTGAAACCTGTCTGCTGACCGATGACGAGAAGATCGCCCTGTGCAAATGTGTTTCGGATTCCGGAGCAGACTACATCAAAACCTCCACCGGTTTTTCCACTGCCGGTGCCACCTTCGCGGACGTCGAGCTCTTTGCAAAGAACGTGGCTCCCCATGTAAAAATCAAAGCCGCAGGCGGAATATCCAGCATCGAGGACGCCGAGAAATTCATCGCTCTGGGTGCCGATCGTCTGGGCACCAGCCGAATCGTAAAGCTGATAAAGGCTGACGAGGCCGCGAAGGCCGGCGGCAGTCACTGATTGAAAAAGGAGATTTATATGCAGATCACCGAAAAACAGTTTCATATTCAATGCGTGGAAGGCGATGTTGGCCGCTATGTCATACTGCCCGGTGACCCCGGTCGTTGTGAGGCCATTGCAAAGCACTTTGATAATCCCGTTCACATCGGCATGAACCGTGAATACAACATCTGGACAGGCTCTCTGCTGGGCGAGAAGGTGTCCGTCTGCTCCACCGGTATTGGCGGTCCTTCCGCGTCGATCGCCATGGAAGAGCTGGTCAAGATCTGTGCCGATACC
>JAUMXS010000127.1:0-812 GCA_030528965.1 Eubacteriales bacterium | reverse complement strand
GTACAAGCGGCGGAATCCATCTGGACGTGAAGCCCGGCGACATCGTTGTTGCCACCGGCGCCATTCGTTATGAGCACACCTCCATGGAATATGCTCCCATTGAATATCCCGCTGTTGCCGATTTCGATATTGCACTTGCGCTGAAAAAATCCAGTGAAGAATTGGGCTATTGCACCCATACGGGAATCGTACAGTGCAAAGACTCCTTTTACGGTCAGCACAGCCCCGAGAAATCGCCGGTTTACTATGAACTGCTCCAGAAATGGGAGAGCTGGAAGCGTTTGGGCGTTAAGGCAAGTGAAATGGAATCTGCCGCGCTGTTTGTCGTGGCAGATGCTCTGGGCGTTCGCTGCGGTTCCTGCTTCCATGTCATCTGGAATCAGGAACGCGAAAAAGCCGGCATGTTCATGCCCATGACCGAAGATACCTCCGGCGCCATCAAGGTCGCCATTGAAGCCGTTAAAAAGCTGATCCTCGCCGACAGAGCATAAATACAAACAGGGCCGGGCGTGATATAAGCAAGAACAAAAAGAACCGAAAAACCGCGCCCTGTAATATGCTTCCTGCCGCAAATCGTACCCATACGCACGATGCAGCAAAAAACTTCGCCGAATGTGCGGCACCCATAAAACAGTTAACAGGCACGGCAGGATTACTTGCTGTGCCTGTTCTTGTATGAATATCCTTCGCGTGATAGTATGTAAGCAGAACGATAAATAAGAATTTGTAAGGGAGTGGAGTGCTATGAACTTTAAGGTTATTGATGGAATTGAAAAAATGAATCTTGAAGATATTGTCAGACTACTAAAAAT
>JAUMXS010000126.1 GCA_030528965.1 Eubacteriales bacterium | reverse complement strand
TTGCCTAAAGAGGCAAATGGGCCTGTCCCCCTGTTGCTTAACATCAGCTTTATGGCGAACAATGTGACCGTGAGCGAGGAGGGTATCAAGCCGGGATTCAACTGGGATGCCAAGAGTATGAGTCGTGTTACTGTCGGGACTGATAGCCGTTTCAGAGGTTTCGGTATGAACGGGACAATCAAGAAATTCTTGAAAGAGGGTTTTGGTTTCGCGACACTCCATTATACAGATATCGATCCGGACTTCCTTGGAGGCGTTTCGCTTGGCGGCGGTCGACGGCAGGGAAGAGGTGGGCCGCATCTGAAGCAGATAGCCGTTATAGCTCTTTTGCTCGTTGAAAAGAGGTGTAAGACTGCAGTTGAGCGTCCGACGCGTGTCTTTTCCGTGAAGCAGGATGTCCTGCAGAGTGTGGCCTCGAGTCAGTCGGGCAAACTGTTCCTTGCTGACGGCAGGAGGTTCGATTCCGGCGACGGCAGAACCGATCTCCAGGCCTGTTACTTCGGAGGCAAACTCGTTGATATAGCGTACGCGATTTTCGGTGTCGGCAAGTATGTACGCGGGGTTCATGGCGTTGAGAACCGAAGTCAGATACTGATCGTTCGTTTTCTCCCGCTGATTGCTTTTTGCAATGAGAAGCGCTTTTTGAAATGCAGCGGAGGCTGTATCGGGAGTGGTAATAAGTTCCACCTTGCGAAGACCGTAATTGACGGCCATTTCGACAGCCATGCCGGCGCCGATGATACCGCGGATGCCCTTTGCAATGGCGGTTTCAAAACTCTGGGCCAAAGAAGCCTGATCCGTGTAGGTGATCAGCGAGATCTTGTAACCGAACAGCTTGTTGATCATATCCAAAGCCAACAGCGAGCGGTTGATGCGCGAAGATTCGCGGATCAGCGCGATGGGACCGATTCCCACCAGGGACTGTGCGGACAGAGTGGAGAGAAAATCGATCATTTCAAAGTCACAGTTGACGACGGGGACGGAAGTGGCTTCTTTTATAATAGTAGCTGTGCGCTCACGGGCGATGATGATATCCACGTCGGGCGCCATTCTCTTTGCCGATTCCGCGGCGATGAGATGGTTTACGTTCTGTGTGACGATCTGCACGCCGTCGCAGACCATGGTACACATCAGATTCAGAAATTGCTGGGAATGTGAGAGTACGCCGATGCGAATAGTCATAAGGCGATACCTCCCTTTCTGTTTTTCGCGGGAACTCTGCGGCCTATTATAGCACAGCGCTTTTTGAAATGAAAGAGGAAAGTTCAAAGTGATATGTCATTCTGAACTATTTTTTCGCGTTTTTTGTCGGTTGTCCGGAGATGAAGATTGCGTTGTGAGGAGATTTTTAAAAAATTGCATCTTTTTTGTTACAAAAAAATACCGTGTTCACAGACTGTTTTCAATTTCGTCCCTGATTGACAGAGATGGAAACGGCTAAAAACAAAAAGTTTGGCACGCTGCTTGCTTAATAAATAAAGCGAAATTGTGTCGAAATTGTGACGAAACTGTATCAGGAATGTGTCTAACTTTTAACAAAGACAGAAATGCCGCAAAAGAATGCGAAGAATGATGAGATGCAGCGTCAGATCACAAGGATCGACAAGGGCTGAGTCGAAAGACTGTGAAAAAGTTTATACGAGGCGGCATCCTGGGGAACGAACTCCGGGATCGGAAAGCTCGTTCGCGGGCTGCTGTTCCGTATAAAGTGTTTTTCATATTATCCGCTGTGCGAATGAGACGATTGTCCGGAAAATGCTGACGGCGTCTGCTCTGCGCGGAAATCGGCAACAGGGAGTGGGACCGAATTGTCCCGCGGTCGGAAACGCTCCCCCGGAACACACAGACGATTCGAGCGGGACGGCACAACATGAAGAGAGGAGGAGTGCACAGAAAAGGAAGATCGCGCTGTCGGTACCTGCGGGCAGCGTGCCCGGAGCGAAGCCGCTCCGCGATTGGCGAATCGCACGGTAAATAACAGAAAAACCGCCTGCGATCACAGCGTTAAAAACGCGAAAAGACCTTTATAAATGTGAAAAGGAGTTTTGTGCATGCCTATAGCATTAGTGTATCTCGGCATCATGCTGGCCGTGATTCTGATTTGGTTCCTGGTGTTCAAGCGCCCGGTTTATGAATCCATCTTCCTCAGCTTCCTCGTTCTGGTTGCCGTATCCGGCACTTGGGCGAACATTCCCAAGTACATCAACTCTGCGATGAAGACCTCCCTGATGTTCACGATGTTTGCGTTCGTAGCCATGGCTCAGCTGCTCGGCAAGACCAAGGTTATCGATAGCTGCATCCAGGTCATCCTGGCCCTGTTCGGCCGTGTTCCCGGCGGCGCCGGCTACGTTTCCATCATTGGTAGTAGCTTCATGGGCGCTCTGTCCGGCAGCGGCCCGGGCAACGTCATGGCCACCGGTGTCTTCACCATCCCCCCGATGATCCGCAGCGGCTATCCCCGTCATCTGGCTGCCAACGTTGAAAGCAACGCCAGCTACCTGGGCAACATGATTCCCCCCTCCTCCAACATCGTTGCCGCCCTCGGTGCTTACACTGCTCTGTTCCCCGAAGAGAATATGAGCAGCGGTGACTTCTGGATCTGCATGTGGGGCGTTTCCCTGTGGTTCATCGTCCTGAAACTCGTCATGCTCTTCTGCTTCTGCAAGTACTACAAGGTCACTGCCATGCAGCCTGAAGATATCCCCAACCTCAAGGAATCCATTAAGAACGGCTGGAAGGGTCTGCTCCTCCCCGTCATCATCTTTGTTCCCTTCATGCTCGACTCCGTCGCCAAAGAGACTTTCATCGCTGCCCGTCTCGGCGCCGGCAACAGCAACTTCTCCAGCTCCCTGCTTCTCGTTGTCCCCGGTGTTGCTGCTCTGTACTCCATGGCTATCTGCCCGGACAAGAGCTTCTGGAATCCTGTGAAGCTTGCTGCTGCGTTCAGCGGCGGTCTGAAGAGCCTCTGCGGCACCATCTCCCCCTGCCTCTTCGGCTACATGGTCGGCGCCCTGTTCACCGATCTCGGCGTTGCTGAAGGCCTGCAGGCCTTCCTGACCGGTATGACCTTCGGTAAGTTTGCGATGGTCGTCTTTATCGTTATCATGACCTGCTTCATG
>JAUMXS010000125.1 GCA_030528965.1 Eubacteriales bacterium | reverse complement strand
GTCCGCGAGCCACGATATAGGGAGTGTTCCCGCGAATGATCAGTTCCTTGCTCTCTGTGACATTGACGAAGCCAACAGGGACTCCGATGATCAGCGCGGGCTGCACCTTCCCCGCCTCAATCAGATCATGCAGGCTGAAAAGCGCTGTCGGCGCATTACCGACGGCAAAGATGCATGGTTTGTCAAGTCGTGCAGCCTTTTCCATCGAAACAAGCGACCGGGTAACGCCCCGCGCCTTCGCTTCTTCTGCCACATCATCGTCAGCTATAAAACAATGTACCTCGCCGCCAAGCTGCCGCAGAACGCCCTTATTGATCCCGGCCATTGCCATCGAGGTATCCGTCACAATGGAACAGCCGGCGCGCAGAGCGTCCAGACCTTTTTCCACGGCGTCAGCGGAAAAAGTCAGAGTATCCGCAAAGTCAAAGTCCGCCGTGGTATGAATGACACGCTTTACCACCAAAGCCTGTTCGGGCGTAAAATCACGTTGTCCCAGGCGTTCCGAAATAATTTCGAAACTACGTTTTTCAATGTCCATCGGCTTTATATATTCAAGCATTCTTTTCACGTTCCTTCAGGCAGGCTTTGTAGAAGTTTACAGGGGCCGAGAGGTTCGCATAAAAATGAAAATGCGGGAACCCGGCATAAAGCTTCGGTGAAGCAAAAGCACAATCCCAGTTTCTCCCATTCAGTTTTTCGGCACAGAAATCCGAGCCCGGTAGATCGGCGTCCCAGCGATGAAACTCGTGGGCGCGTATCGTTTCTCCCGCACGGCAAAGAAGATTATCCTCTTGGGCCGTCAGCGTAACATAACCGAATCTTGTCAGTTTCCCGGTGTCATGACACTTTCCGGGCAAAAAACCGACCATGGGAAATCCGTCTAACTCATCGCTCAGATACATAAATCCACCGCACTCAGCGATACAAGGCACTCCCTGTTCAAGTGCTTTCCGTACCGAGCAGCGCATTGTTTCATTTTCATTCAATTCCCGGGCATAGAGTTCGGGATAACCGCCTCCCAGATATATGCCATGAACACCATCCGGCAGAATGCCGTCCGCAAGAGGGCTGAACGGCAAAAGTTCCGCCCCCATCTCACGAAGCAGACGAAGGTTGTCCTCGTAATAAAAACAAAAGGCTTTATCCATCGCAACGGCGATACGTACCGGCTTGGTAAATCTCGGTATATCCGGAGAGTCACAGCATATAGGAGGCGCTGTTTTCGCCAGAGAGTACAGCCCATCAAGATCGAGACTCTTTTCCGCCTGTTCGGACAGGGTAGACAATTTATATTCCAGATCGGCGACCTCAGAGGCTGTGACAAGTCCCAAATGTCGGCTCTCCAGCATACAGTCCTTCATTTCAGGCAGATAGCCCATCGGAAGAACCTGCCCGCCGAATCTCTTTTGGACCTCCTCGGAGAGAAAACGATAGGATTCGGCGCTGCAACGGTTAAAGATCACACCGCGGATGCGGCTATCGGGGAAAAAGCGATAAAAACCCTCCAGCTCGGCAAGTGCCGAAAGCGCTCTCCCTTTGGCACCAACCACAAGAACGACCGGGCTGTCAGTAGTCACTGCAGCATCATAACTGCCGGCTTCAACGGAATGGAACCCAATGCCGTCATAATACCCCATCACACCTTCAATGACACTGATATCACAATCACAGCCGTGTCGGGCCAGAAGATATTTTGCCATGTTATGATCAAAGAAAAACAGATCCAAATTAGAACTTTCCGCCCCGATCACCCGGCTATGAAACATCGGGTCTATATAATCCGGTCCGCATTTAAAAGCTGCTGTTTTCAAGCCGCGGTGGACAAAGGCCTGCAGAACGGCACAGGTAACGGTAGTTTTCCCGCATCCGCTGCCTGCCCCGGCAATCAGGAATCTCGAAACATTCTGCTGCATCCGCGGTTCACCTCCGCATTCATATAATATCATTCAGTTCTGATCCAGAGTCCCGACCAGCTGAAGCATTCTGTCCTCTTCCCATCGCGCGGAATCGAGAACAAATGCACCGCCGTTCCCCGTCTGCCAATCAAAATAATCGCAGGTGCTTTGAACAAAGCGCGACATAACTGCCATCTGCGTTCCGCCGTGAGCAACGATCATCAAATATCGTGCGTCCTCACGCAAAGCGTCATCCACGAGTCGTGAGAACGTCCTGCAGACGCGATCTGTAAAACCGTCCCGGTCTTCTTCCCCATTCGGGCAACATTGGGCGCATCCGCCCTCGACCCATGCACGATAAGCCGAATCATGTTGGAGTTCATCAAAATTATGCCCCGTAAAATCGCCAAAAGACATCTCACGCAGCTCATGGATCGTGAGAATCCGCGCATCCGGAAACAGGATCCTTGCCGTTTCCTGCGCACGGGAAAGATCCGAAGTATAGACGACAGGAACCGGATAATCCAGAGCCCGAAGTTTTCGGCGTCCTTCTTTCGACAAGGGCACATCAGCCGTCCCGGTATAACGTTTCTGAATGTTCCATTCGGTCTCTCCGTGACGGAAAAGGTAGATCAACATTTCCAGTCGCCTTTCAAAACCTGAGGAAGTCCGCAGCAGACACGAATCACCACATCCGCTCGCTCAGCCAGAAGACATGCAAGCCGTCCGGCCGCCTCCCGAAAAGCACGTTCCCCGGCATCTACGGGGACAACGCCTGCCCCCACCTCTGTTGCGATCACGATCTCCTTTTCCGCAAGAGAATCAGCCAATTCGACAAGGTCAGACGTTTCGGCAGCAAGATCCTGAACATCCCATAATGCTCTTTCGGCAAACTCCTGTTCTGTGAGCCCCATAGATTTCATAATGTATTCTTTTTTTCCGGCAAAAAGCGGTCCAGTCACAAGAATCATGAAACGGCTCCTTTCGTCGCAAGGATTCAAAAAACTCGTATCAAAAGCACCCAAGCAACATCGTCAAATATATCATTTTATTTTACCTTTGCAGACACCTCAGGTCAACAGTTATTCCCATTTTTCTCTCAGTCAAGCGGCTTCGTTCTTTGTGGCCGGAATAATTACGCTTGACAACGATGGACGGATATAGTACTATATTGGAGCGGTTTTGGGGATGCCGTTTCAATTTATGTGCTGGTATAGCTCAGTCGGTAGAGCAGCTGATTCGTAATCAGCAGGTCGTGTGT
>JAUMXS010000030.1 GCA_030528965.1 Eubacteriales bacterium | reverse complement strand
GGCGATGCTGCGCAAAGCCGTTGCGCGCGGTTGCGAGAACAAGGCGAAGGCTGCTTACAGCCTCGGTTATATCAGTTTCGGCAAAAAGGACTACGTCAATGCGCGCAAGGAGTTTGCGGCTTTCATTGACAATCACGTTTTCCCGCAGTAACATAAGCTTATATTCAACCAACGAAAGGAGCTTCATTATGGGTTTTTTAACCGGAAAAACTGTTCTGATCACCGGCGGCGGTAGAGCCGTTCTTTCTAACGGAAAGGCCGGCTCCATCGGCTATGGTATTGCCACCGCTTACGCCAAGGAAGGCGCCAACATCGTGATCACCGGCAGAAACATGCAGAAACTGCTGGATGCCAAGGAAGAGCTGGAACGTCTTTACGGTGTCCGTGTACTTCCTGTGCAGGCCGACATTTCCGCTGAAGCCGACAACACCGCGATCGCCGCTTCCGTCGTGGAAAAGGCCGTAGCCGAGTTCGGCGGGATCGACGTCCTGATCAACAACGCGCAGGCCTCCGCCTCCGGCGTGACCCTCGCGGACCACACGGTCGCTCAGTTCAATCTGGCTCTCTATTCCGGTCTGTATGCGGCATTCCATTACATGCAGGCCTGCTATCCCTATCTGGCCAAGGCTCACGGCAGCGTCATCAATTTCGCTTCCGGCGCCGGTCTTTTCGGCAACTATGGTCAGTGTGCCTATGCCGCCGCCAAGGAAGGCATTCGCGGCCTGAGCCGTGTCGCCGCCACCGAGTGGAGCAAGGACGGCATCAATGTCAACGTCATCTGCCCCCTGGCCTGGACCGCACAGCTGGAGAATTTCCAGAAGGCCTATCCCGAAGCCTTCGAAAAGAACGTTCACGTTCCTCCCGTCGGCTACTTCGGCGATCCCGAAGCCGATATCGGCCGTGTATGTGTGCAGCTTGCGCACCCCGACTTCAAGTTCATGACCGGTGAGACCCTGACGCTGGAAGGCGGCCTCGGACTGCGTCCCTAAGGCTTCAGTTTTCCCGTCAACAGAAAGGCAAAACAGGACAAAAACATCTCCCAGTATCCCCGGCTGGGCTATCCCTGCCGGGGATTTTTCCTGTTGAAGCCGGGAGTTTCCGGTCCGCTGTATCCCCCTTCCGATCAAAGAGGGCAAGACTTTCGTCTTGCCCTCTTTGATTTTTTTGCCCCCCTGGGCCCCGTATATACAATATAAATATAAGGGGGCCGCAGTGCCTGCGCTGCTTTGTCTCAACTCATAAAACAGGCGGGAAATACCCGAAAAAACCATGCAGCGAAACTCTCCGTGAATATGCCCCTTTATTTTGTGGAAGATTACAACGCTCTTTTTTCAGCAAGCCGGGAAAATGTCTTGTTTTCACCCTGCAAAAGTATTACAATTAATTTTTGTCGATTATAACGTATGTTCATACGCCTTCATAAGGAGAATTGCGATGTCAGTCAATTTAAAAGACACCAACGCAAGCATAAGCCGCCAGCTTATCACGCTGGCCGCTCCTCTGCTTCTGGGAAGTATACTTCAGCAGCTTTATAACGCGGCGGATTCCATCGTCATCCAGCGCTTCGCCGGTGATGCCGCCTTCGCGGCCGCCGGTATCGCCGGTATCGTCATGAACCTGTTTATCTTCCTCATCAACGGTGGATGCACCGGCATCTCCATCGTTATGGCCTCGCTTTACGGGGCAGAGGACTATAAGACGCTCCGGTGTGAGAGCTACATGGGCGCCCTGTACGGCTGCGGTTTCTCCATCCTGCTGAGTCTGTTTTCCATTCTCCTCATGACGCCCGTCCTGAAGCTCATCAACACCCCCGACAATCTCCTGCCGCTTGCCAGACAATATCTGACGGTGATCTTTGCCGGTATGCCGGCGGTGTTCCTCTACAACTTCTGCGCGGCGGCTCTGCGCGCCATCGGCGACACCTCGCACGCCACGGTTTTTCTCTCGATCTCCGTTATATCGAACGTTCTCCTTGATCTGCTGCTTATCGGCAAATTCTCCATGGGCATGACGGGCGCCGCCCTTGCCACTGTCGCTTCGCAGATCATTTCCGCAGTCCTGTGCATCATCTACATCTCGAAAAAGCGTTCCTTCCTCCTCTTCAAGCGGGCAGACATGAAAACAGACAAAGAGCTCCTCAAGCGGACAGCCCGCTTCGCCTCCATCTCCGCTTTGAACCAGTCCAGCCTGTATATCGGAAAGCTGCTCGTTCAGGGCTCCGTCAACTCCATCGACCCCCTGGGCACCGCCGCCATCCCCGGTTTTACCGCCGGCAGCCGCATCGAAGCCTTCACCAATGCCGTCGGCCTTGCGGGCGGTGACGCGGTCTCCGTATTCGTCGCGCAGAACATTGGCGCAGGAAACGGCAAGCGCGCACGCGAAGGTTTCAAAAAAGGCTGCTTCCTGCTTTTCGTGGTGGGACTTCTGATGTCCGCCATAATGTATATCCCCGCAGTCCCGGCGGTCACCATCTTCGTCGGCAATTCCGCTCCGGCTGCCCTTGCGGAAGGTGTCATTTATCTCCGTGTCGTCGCTCTGTTCTATGCGATCTGCTTCATCGACTGCGCCTTCCTCGGCTGGAACAGAGGCAGCGGCGAACTCGATATCTTCATGACCGGTACCATTGCTCAGGTCGTCATCCGTGTCGTGCTTGCCTGGATCCTCGCTCCGCGCATGGGCCTTGTCGGCGTGGCTCTCGCCACCGGCATCGGCTGGGCCATCCTCGCCGTCTACAAAACCATTATGTACATCCAGAGACAAAAAAAGGAAGCCTTTTAAATCCGTATACGCTTATACCCAAGAGGGGAACAGCACAGGCTGTTCCCCTCTTTTTTGAAATCTTTCCGGGAGCCTTCCGCAGATGCTCTGCAAAGTTTGCTTATCATATCATTTAAAGTAAACCCTGGAATACCGGCCCGGCCGCCTGTGCGAACAAGCGAATGGCACACAGCGCCTCTTCCAGTGTGTTGCCGCTGCTTCCGACTTCCAGGATCAGTGACCCCGTCGTCAGATGCTGGTTATATCGCTCCGATTTCAGCGCCACAGGCCGTGCCAGCGTGCGGTTTACCTTCTCCATCGACGCCTGCAGGGCAAGCGCCAGTTTCAGGTTTTCCTTCCACATAGGATGGGCCAGTCCGTTCTCCCCCGTACCCACCAGAAGCATCACCTGCGCCGAGGCCCCACCCTCCAGCTCTGCCACGGTCTTATATACCACATCTCCCGTGCCGAGTGCATCCCGATGCAGATCGATGACGATCGCTATGTCCGGGTATTCCGAAAGATAACTCTCCACCGCAGCGCCCGAGCGTCCGTAAGAGCCTGTGTAACTGGGGTAATCGTATAAGCCCCGGTCATGGATTACGTTCAGCCCCTGGGCCCGCAGAGCTTCCGTCAGCTCGTCCCCTACACGAATGACGCTGTACGCCGCGTCCGTCGTACGGAACGAATCCGTTGCCTCATAGATATCCGTCCCATCGGGTGTGTAGGCTTCCGTGCCGTGCGTATGAATAATCAGGATCTGCGGTGAATCCGCAGGCAGCCTCTGCGACGGCCCCTCCGCCAACAGCGCCTGTACGTCCACTTCCTGTGAGGTGTCATTGGTCACGCGCAAACCTCCCGTGATGGTCGTGGAGAGCACCTCCACCCCCGGAGCATCCGGCAGGGAAGGCTCCGGTTCCTCCTCCGGTGCTGGCTCCGCGCTCTCTTCCGGCTGCAGGATCTTATCCGGCGTCGGATCTCCGTTTCCTTCTTCGTCCTTTTCGATCGGAAACTCGGGATTCCGATCCAACGTTCCGGATTCCGGCTGCTCTTCCCGCAGAGGAAGCATTTCCGCTTCCGTTGTTGTCAGAGCTGTCGCCGGGGCGCCCAGCTCCAGACTCACACTGGCTGTGAACAGGCTCCCGTCCTCCAGCGCGTTCATTACAAGCTCACGCAGTTCTTCCGCATCCCCGGACTGCGTCAGAAATCGCGCCGCCAACAGCAGAGCTGCTGTCATCGCAAGTCCTTTTTTCACGCCGCACCTTCCTTCCGCACAGGTTCCGTTTCTTTCCGTTTTTATCGGCGGACATGACCGCCTGGTCAAATTTATGACGCATGTTTCATCTTTATGCCCACTTCCGGCGCCGCCTCCCGACATCCCCGGCAGACCCCTCCGCAGCAGGCCGGTTTAAGTTTGTGACTTTATTCTCTCCGATTTACATAATGTAAAATTATTCGAAACCGATGACGTTTTTTTCACCGTTTCGACCTGTCGAATTCTGAAATATTTTTGTATGTCAAAAATTTTTTCTCACAACATCTTGGGTTTACATATCAATTATGCTCAAATTATCCCGCTAGTAATTGTGCGATTATTACAATTGCACCTTTTCGACAAAGTCTTTTGGCCATGTTGCCCATTGATTTTCCCCATTTGGACTCTCTATAATTAAGGCATACTCTATACTGCGGTTTTGTGTTTGTATCGATAAGTACGCTCAATTTTTATAGGAAACGGAGAACGTCATGAAGAAGATTGTTAAAAAAATCATGTCTTTGACGGGCGCCCTCTGTCTGCTGCTGGTCCTGCTGTGCGGTCAGGCTTTTGCCGATCCGGACGGCGTGATCCTCACCCCCGCGCTCGAATGGGCAACCGGCGATCAGTCGATCCTTTTCGGTAATTTGCAAAAGAAACCTGTGAGCATCAAGCTCTTTGACAGCATCCCGGACAGCACCCAGCCTGCAGACGAGCCTTCCAGTTCCAACGATAACGAGATCCCCATTTCCGTGGACGGGACCCCCAGGGGCCACGGCTTTATGATTGACGGTGTCACCTATGTTTCGATCCGCGAATTCGGGGATATGTTGGATATGCCCATCGAAGTTGCCTGGGATCCGGAGGCAAATATTCTGCTTGCCACGGCGGAGGGTTTTACTCTCACGCTTGATCCCGAGGCCGGTTACATGACCGCCAACGACCGCTGCTTCTACCTCCCCAACAAAGCACATAATGTCGAAGGCACCATTGTGGTCCCCATTCGTGAAATGGCCCGCTGTCTCAGTGTGGAGATCAGCTGGGAGGCCGCTACCCGCTCCATCAACATTACCACTCCCGAGGACGGGCCCGCATTCCTCATTCCTGCCGAGGAATACTATGTGGAGGAAGACCTCTATTGGCTCAGCCGGATCATCTATTCCGAGTCCGGCAATCAGCCCATGGAAGGCATGATGGCCGTCGGCAATGTCGTCCTGAACCGTGTCGCCGACCCGACATGTCCGGACAGCATCTATGATGTCATTTTTGACAACCGTTACGGCGTGCAGTTCTCCGTCACAGAGACGGGCGCCATCTATTTGGAACCCAACGAGAGATCTGTCGTTGCCGCCAAACTTTGCCTGGAAGGCTATAAGGTCGTGGGCGACTGCCTCTTCTTTGTGAACCCGAAAACCGGCTCTGTCGGTTGGTTCGAAAGCACCCGCGTCCATTATGCCACCATTGGCGAACATGCGTTTTATATCTGACAAACGCTGGACATTCTGAAAGAAAAGTGTTATGATACGGAGTGCGTCGGTTTTCCGGCGTGCTCCGTATTTACGCTGCGGCATTTGCCGCCGCTTTATTTAGACATACAGAGTTCGTTTCGTTTGCTTTTTTGGGATAAGGAGTAGTTAATGTTGAACCGGTTTCGCGTCTTTATGACGGGGAGAAACGGCACCGACACGCTGAACATCTTCCTCTTTTTCTCCGCACTCGGTATGCAGCTGATTTCCGGGATCACCGGATGGGAAGTATTCAGCCTGCTTGGCACCATCGCACTTGTCCTTGTGCTCTATCGCATGTTCTCCCGCAACCTGGCCCGCCGTCAGGAGGAGAATTATCGTTTTACCCAGTTCCTGGGTGGGAGCCAGTCCCGTTTCAGTGATTGGCGTGCCCGTCGGGAGCAGTCCAAAGAATACAAGTTTTTCACCTGCCCCAGCTGCAAAAACAAGCTGCGCGTTCCTCGCGGCAAAGGTAAAATTCAGGTCACCTGTCCCCGCTGCGGCGAGCGGTTCAACGGTCACACCTGATCCGGAACTCACAAAATGAAAACGCCGGTTTTCCCGGCGTTTTTTCTTATCTCGGCATAAGCCGAAACCGTTTTCATCCAAAAGGGAGGAACAAAAAGCATGGAGGATCTTCTGCTCAGCGGACTGCATTCAATGGGGCTCACGCCGCCGGAATCGGCTGCTTCGAATTTTCGAACCTATTTTGAGCTGCTCGAGGAACGCAACCGGGTCATGAACCTGACCGCCATCTCCGGAGAAACCGACGTGGTCCAGCTGCATTTTCTGGACTGTGCCGCCCTTTTGTGCACCGATAAAGACGTTTTCTCCCCCGGCGCGAGCATCGTGGATATCGGCTCAGGTGCGGGATTTCCCGGCCTGGTTTTAAAGCTTCTTCGTCCCGATCTCTCGCTCACTCTGCTGGACAGCCAGCGAAAAAGGGTGGATTTTCTGCAGGAACTCTGTAACGAGCTGGCTCTCAAGGATGTCGTCTGCATGCATGCCCGGGCGGAAGAGGCCGCCGCCGAGCTCCGCGGCTCTTTCGATGCCGCCGTTTCGCGGGCTGTGGCACAGCTCGGCCTGCTCAGCGAGCTCTGCATCCCCTTCGTGCGGCCCGGCGGACGCTTTCTCGCCATGAAAGGCCCCGACTGTGAGGAGGAACTGTCCGCAGCAGGAAAGGCCATCCGCGTGCTGGGCGGCGGTGCGCCCGAAGTGCGGAAGTATCTGATCCCGGGTACGGATGTGACGCACAGCGTCGTTTCTGTCCCCAAACTCACGCCCACACCCAAAACCTATCCGCGTCGCTGGGCCAAAATGCAAAAACAGCCTCTATAAACTGCCAAAGCAGGGATATCCATTTGGGGACATCCCTGCTTTTTCTTATTCTCATACAGCGTTTCGCGCTTCATAAAACCCCAATCCTGCGGCTGTTACTCAGTGCAGAAACACTTCGGGGTGCTTTTCGGCCATCTGCCGATATGCTTCGGCGAAGCCCCGCTCACGGAGCAGCTCCCAGAACAGCGAACGATCCTCCGGCGCAGCGACCGGCCCATGGAGCCGTTTCTGCTCTGCCAGCGCCTCCGCGCTGTCCCGCTTCTCATGCGGAAACCGTTCGCAGGACTCCAGCAGCTTCTTCCCCTTTTCCGTGTGGGTCATAATGAGAGACACGCCCCGGCGGTCACACCATTTCTCGCTGAATTTCTCAATGCCCCAGTAATCGGCGATCGTCAGGTCGGCTGCACGGTGTGTATCGCCGTAAGGACAGGCGTGACAACTCGGACGCAGCAGATAGCAGCCGCGGAGATAAAGCTCAAAGAACCGCGTATCTTCCAGCTGTTCCGTGCCGCCCTGCACGGTATAATAGATCTGATACTGTCCGCGGAACCATCCTTTCGCCTTCGAGCGGAAGGAGACCCAGTTGACCGGTGCTCCCTGCTCGTCAGCGAGTGCCCGGCGGTATTCCTCCCACAGCAAAGGACTTGCCACACCATGACAGATAAGGTCGCATAAAATCAGATTATCCCGCTGCCCGAACAGAGCCCGGACCGCCGCAGTCTGGCAGGGCGTACCGGTGAAAAGCACCGTTTTCCCCGCATCCAGATCGGTCTCGATCTGCGCGTAACATTCAAAGGGACGGCTCTGGATATACTTCGAAAAACGCATCCTGTCTCTCTGCGCTTCGTTGACCGCACGTTTATGGCATACCGTGAGATCCTCATCAAAATCCACGCCGTAAACCACACCGCCGCGGGCAAGGATCGCATCCGACAATGCCGTAAAGGCTCCGCCGGAGGTGGACCGGCTGAGCACATCCCCGGATGCATGGATCCCGACGTAAAACTCCGGTTCCCGCTCTTCCTTATAGTTTCCGGGACGAGTCATGGGGCAGATATCCCGGCACCGACCGCAGTCGGTGCAGAGCTTGGTATCGATGACAGGCGTCAAAAAGCCCTCGTCGTCGCGCTTCATGATTATAGCCTTTACGGGGCAGCGCTCAGCGCACGCTCCGCAGCCGGAGCACTGTCCGGCGTGGTTCTGAACGGTATTTTGCAGCATAATATCCCATCCTCAAAAGGCCGTGGAGCCTCCCCCGGCCGAATAAGCGGTTTCCCGGAAAATAGTATCATATCTCCGAATGAAATTCCAGCCCCGTTTTCCCTCCGGGTAAGCAAAACGCTCTCTGTCCGGACGCGTCTTTGCGATTTTTCTTGTAAGACAGCCGGGAGGTGTGGTAAAATATATTGAATAATTGTAAGCAAATGCTGCAACGGAAGAGGTGATCCCATGGCAGATTTTGTCATCCGCGGCGATATTGCTTATACCCCCGCTCCGGACCGGCTGGAGCTTTGTCCGGACGGATATCTCGTTTGTGAGAACGGTCTCTGTGCAGGCGTGTTCCGGGAACTGCCGGAGCGCTATGCCGGTTTCCCTCTGTATGACCGCCGGGGCATGTTTGTCATTCCCGGCTATACGGACCTTCATCTGCATGCCCCGCAGTTTCCCAACATGGGCATCGGGATGGACCGCGGCCTTCTCCAATGGCTGGAAACACTGACTTACCCCGCGGAATCCCTTTTTTCCGATATTGAGAAATCCGAGCCTGTCTATCAGGCGTTCACAGCGGCTCTCCGCAGTACTTTCACCACCCGGGCCGTGGTGTTTGCCACCACGCATGTCCCGGCCACTCTGCGGCTCATGGAGCTGCTGGAGGAAAGCGGGCTGCACACTTATGTCGGCAAGCTCAGCATGGACGCCAACTGCTCCGAACCGCTCCGCGAAACATCCGCCGAAGCCGCGCTCGAGGCAGTGGAAACCTGGCTGGACGCCTGTGAGGGCCGGTTCAGGCACACACATCCCATCCTGACGCCGCGCTTTGCCCCCGCCTGTACCGCGCCGCTGCTGGAAGGACTGGGCGAGATCGCCGCACGGCGGAACGTTCCTGTCCAGAGCCACCTCAGTGAAACGCACGATGAGATCGCCTGGGTGCGGGAGTTGTTCCCGGAGGCATCCGGATACGCCGACGTCTATCGTCGTGCCGGTCTGCTCGGCCCGCAGTGTGTCATGGCGCACTGCATCTATCTGGAGGAGGACGAAGTTTCCCTTCTCCGGGAAACGGGCACCGTGATCGCCCATTGCCCCACCTCCAATACCAATATCCGCAGCGGCATCGCTCCCATCTCGCGTTTTCTGGATGCCGGACTGCGGATCGGTCTCGGATCGGACATCTCCGGCGGCCATACACTGGATCTGGCAGAGGTCATGCGTGAGGCGATCCGTGTTTCGGGCCTGCGCTGGCGGCTCTGCGGCGATGTTCGCCCGCTGACTCCCACCGAAGCTTTCTGGCTTGCCACCAAGGGCGGCGGAAACTATTTCGGAAAGGTCGGCAGCTTTGAGCCGGGCTATGAATTCGACGCTCTGGTAGTGGACATCGGAAACGCAGACGGACGTTCTCTGCGTGACCGTTTTGATCGTTTGATTTATCTGGGCTCCGCCGACGATCTGTACGAAAAATACGTCGGCGGCGTGAAGCTTTCATGATTCAGGGAGGTGCGGAATGAGTGTGACCGGCAAGAGCGTCCCTCGTGTGGACGCGCCTGACAAATCCCGGGGACGTGCCCGGTATACCGCCGATCTCTGTCCAAAGGATGCGCTTATCATCCGGCTCGTCCGAAGCGAGATCGCACATGGACGTATCCTGTCCGTCGACACCTCGGAAGCGGAACGTGTTCCCGGTGTCGTACGGATCTTCACATGTTTTGATGTCCCCGACCGTCCGTTCCCGACGGCAGGACATCCCTGGAGCTGTGATCCCGCGCATCAGGATATCGCGGACCGCCTGCTTCTGGAAAAGCATGTCCGCTATTACGGGGATGAATTTGCCGCCGTCGTGGCGGAAACGGAACTGGCCGCCGCCCAGGCTGCGCGCCTGGTGCGTGCGGAATATGAGGAATATCCTTTTGTGCTGGATCAGCAGGAGGCCATGCAGCCGGGCGCGCCCGTCGTGCATGATGCCTACCCCGACAACGTTCTGAAACACACCCACGGCCAATCCGGAGACTGGGAGGAAGCCGTCTCCGAACCGGGACTTTTGTGTCTGGACAAATGGTACGAGACCGTCCCGGTCCAGCACTGTCACATCGAGAACCCCATCTGCTATGCCTATATGGAGCAGGGCCGTGTGGTCGTTGTGACTTCGACACAGATCCCCCATATCGTACGCCGTGTGGTCGGTCAGGCCCTGGGGCTTCCCTGGGGCAAGGTGCGGATCATCAAGCCCTATATCGGCGGCGGCTTCGGCAACAAGCAGGACGCGCTTTATGAGCCGCTGTGCGCCTGGATCGCCACCCAGCTTGACCGGACGGTCCTTCTGGACCTGAGCCGGGAAGAGACCTTCGGCTGCACGCGTGTGCGCCACGGCATTCGCTTCCGCTTGGCCACCTGGTTCCGGCCCGACGGGACCTTTGTGGCACGGAAGATGGAATCATACGCCCAGCAGGGTGTCTATGCCTCCCACGGCCACAGTATTGCCGCCAAAGGCACAAGCGCCTTTGCACAGCTCTATCGCTGCAAGGCCTGGGAATATGATGCGCGCACGATCTTCACGAATACCCCAACAGCCGGCGCCATGCGTGCCTACGGCATTCCGCAGGTCACTTTCGCCATGGAGAGCCACTGTGACGATATTGCGCACATGCTGAATATGGACCCGATGGAACTGCGCCTGAAAAACATTATGGAACAGGGCTATACCGATGCTTTCACCGGGAACGTAAACCGCTGGCCGAGCCATGAACAGTGTATGGAAAAGGGCGCTGCCCGTCTGGACTGGGCCGCCCGCCGCGCACTTTATAATGAACCGCAGACCGGCCCCGTGCGGCGGGGTATCGGCATGTCGGTTTTCTGGTACAACACCGGCGTATACCCCATCTCTCTGGAACTGAGCGGCTGCCGCATGATCCTCAATCAGGACGGATCTTTGCAGATGTTCTGCGGCGAAACCGAGATCGGTCAGGGCGCGGATACGGCTTTTGCACAGATGGCAGCAGACAGCGTCGGTCTCCGTTTCGAAGATATTCATGTGATAAGCACGCAGGACACGGACGTACATCCCTACGGTTCCGGTGCTTACGCCTCGCGGCAGACCTATGTGGCGGGCATGGCCATCCATAAGACTGGTCTGGCGCTCCGGGCACGGATCCTGAAGGCGGCGGAGGAACAGTGCGGCGTTCCCGCGGAGGAACTGGATGTGCGGGACGGACTGGTCATCGGTAAGGCGAGCGGCGATACGCTCATCTCGGTCGCAGACCTCGCGGAGGCGGTGCTCTACAGCCTCGATCATGCGGAACAGCTCTCCGCCGAGGAAACGAATCAGTGTCGGTCGAATGCGTATTCCTTCGGCTGCTGCTTTGCCGAGGTCGAAGCGGATGTGCCGCTGTGCCGGGCGCAGGTAACGCGCATTATCAATGTGCATGACGCAGGCCGGCTCATCAATCCCGCGCTGGCAGAAGGTCAGGTACACGGCGGCATGAGCATGGCCATCGGCTATGGCATGGGTGAGCAGATGCTGTTCGATCCGGCGACGGGCAAACTTTTAAACGGCAATCTTCTGGACTATAAACTCTCCACAGCGATGGATCACCCCTGTCTGGAGTCCGCGTTTGTGGAAAACCCGGAGCCGACAAGTCCCTTCGGTGTCAAGGCTTTGGGCGAACCACCGGCTGTTCCGGCCGCTTCGGCCATCCGCAACGCCATTTTGCAGGCGACAGGCGTCCCGGTGGACCGTCTGCCGCTCACACCGCCGACCCTGTTCGGTCGTTTCCGGGAGGAGGGCTTGCTGTAATGTTTGATATCAAGGCGCTCTATGAGGCGCAGAGTATTTCCGATGCGGTGCGGCTGCTGGAAGAGCATCCCAAAGCACGAATCCTGGCCGGCGGCAGCGATGTTCTCATCAAGATCCGCGAAGGCCGCATGGCTGGCTGTGAGCTGGTCAGCATCTACGGCCTCGATGAACTGCGCGGCGTCAGTCTGGATGACACGGACGCACTGCGCGTCGGCCCTCTGACGAGTTTTTCCGCACTGGAAAACGATCCGCTGATCCGGCAGTACATCTGTGTGCTGGGGCAGGCGGCAGGAACGGTCGGCGGCCCGCAGGTACGCAATATCGGGACTGTCGGCGGAAATGTGTGCAACGGCGTTCCCAGCGCCGACACGGCTTCCACTCTGCTCGCCTGGGACGCGCAGCTGGAACTCACGGGTCCCGGCGGTATGCGCCGTTCAACGGTCGAAGAATTTTATCTTGGGCCCGGCCGGACAGACGTCCGTCCCGGCGAACTGCTCACATGCATCGTGTTCCCGCGCGAAAGCTATGAGAACTATTTTGGCTGGTACATCAAATACTCCATGCGCAACGCGATGGATATTGCCACGCTGGGCTGCAGCGTAAACGTAAAGCTCTCGGCCGACGGGAAACATCTGGAAGATGTGCGCGCTGCCTACGGTGTCGCAGCGCCGACCCCCATCCGTGCCAAAAAGGCAGAAGAAGCGTTCCGCGGCGCGGAGATCACGCCGGAACTGCCGAAACTCTTCGCCGAAGCCATCCAGGCAGACATTTGTCCCCGGACGAGCTGGCGTGCGCCGGAGGATTTCCGCCGACATATCGCCGGCGAACTCACCATGCGGGCTCTGCAGGAATGCATCCGCCTCGCCGGAGAAAGGAGCACGAAATGATGCAGACCAAAACCATTCGGTTCCGTCTGAACGGTGTCGAGCGGGAGGAAACCGTGGATGTTCGCGCTTCGCTCACGGATATGCTGCGGAATGACTACTCCCTCACGAGTGTGAAAAAAGGCTGTGAAGTCGGTGAATGCGGCGCCTGTGCCGTTCTGATCGACGGACAATGCTTCAATTCCTGTATTTATCTTGCCATTTGGGCCGACGGAAAGGATATTCTGACCGTCGAGGGCCTGAAAGGGGAGAACGGCGCACTGCATCCCATCCAGCAGGCTTTTGTGGATGAGGCCGCCATCCAGTGCGGTTTCTGCACGCCCGGTATCATCATGACGGCTCTGGAACTGCTGAACCGCGGAAAAAAATACACGATGGAAGAACTCCGCCGTGAGATCAGCGGGCATCTCTGCCGCTGCACAGGGTATGAGAACATCCTCCGCGCGCTGGAACGCGCCCTGAACGGCGCCCCCTCTTCCCACGACGCAAACCGCGACTGATTCAAATAAGGAGAGATAAATTATGAGCTATATTCCCACCCCCGCCGAGGCTTTTGAACTCACCTGCCGCTACAATCAGGAACCGTTCCATCTCGAACACGCCAAAATCGTAGGCAAGGTGCTGCGTCATTTTGCGCAGGAAGCCGACCCCGGCCGCGAGGATTTCTGGGAGGCCGTAGGCCTTCTGCATGACATCGACTTCGAGCAGTGGCCCCAAGAACACTGCAAACGCGCCAATGTGCTTCTGCGTGAGCTGGATGTGGATGATGC
>JAUMXS010000124.1 GCA_030528965.1 Eubacteriales bacterium | reverse complement strand
GTCTTGATACTGCAGTTGCTATCACCGCCGGCCTCATCATTTTCCCCGCCTGCTTCACCTATAACGTCGAAGTCGGCTCGGGCCCGGCTCTGCTCTTCGACACCATGGCCACGGTCTTCAACAACATGGAAGGCGGCCGCTGGTGGGGCACTCTGTTTTTCCTGTTCATGGTCTTTGCTGCCATGTCCACGGTTCTTGCTGTTTTTGAAAACATTTTGGCCTGTGTCCGTGAAATGACCGGCTGGAGCCGTCCCAAGGGATGCATCATCTGCGGCATCGTCATTTTCTGTCTCGCGATGACTACCGCTCTCGGTTTCAGTCTCTGGTCCGGTTTTGTCCCCTTTGCCGAAGGAACCTCCTGGCTCGATTTCTGGGATTTCATCGTCAACTACAACCTTCTCCCGCTCGGCTCTTTTATTTTCGCACTGTTCTGCTGCAATAGTTTCGGCTGGGATTGGGATAACTTTGTGGCCGAGGCAAACAGCGGCAACGGTCCGAAGGTCCGGAGCTGGATGAAGCCCATTTTCCGTTTCTTTGTTCCGGCCGTAGTTCTCGTTCTGTATATCTATGGTCTGAGCACTTTCAACTGGAAATAAGCTCTCGTCTCATTTTTAAACACGTATCAAAAACAGGACTGTCATCATGGCAGTCCTGTTATTTTAGAATTGCTCCCTATTCAAAATACAGAAAAATACAGAAAATCGCCGCAGAGGAAAACCTTCTGCGGCGGTTTTGCGGTTTATGGATGTTATTTCAAAATACTATACAAATGAGTCCGCCGCTTCCCTCGTTGATGATTCGCTGAATGGCCTCCTGCAAACGGGACTGCGCATCCCCCGAAAGACGTCGAATTTTTCCTGTGAGTCCTTCGCTGGCAATTTCATAGAGCGATTTCCCAAAGATATTTGACTCCCATATACGGGATGTATCACCTTCGAAACCCTGAAGCAGGAAATTGATAATCTCCTCAGACGATTTCTCTCCGCCAAGTGCCGGAGAAACCTCTGTCTCGATATTAGCCCGGATCATGTGAATGGAAGGAGCACTGGCCTTCAGGCGGACACTGTATCGTCCCGCCTGCCGTACGATCTGCGGTTCCTCGAGCCGCAATTCTTCTTCCGAAGGAAGAACTACACCGTAACCCTTTTCCCGCACATCCGACAGTGCCGCACTGACACGATCATACTCCTGTTTGATACCGCGCATCTCCGTAAGAAGCGCCATAAGGTCTCCGTCGTCAGCAATTTCAAAACCGGATTGTTCACTGATGGTTCGGTAATACAATTCCCGCGGAAGTGAAAGAGAGAGTAAAACCTGCCCGGCCCCCAAGCGAAGTTCCCGCAAACGGGCTTCCTCCACATTTTCGTTCTCGGCCAACATGGCGGTCACACCGTAGACATCCCGAATCCGCCTCACATTGTGTGTCGCACTTCGAACCGCCTCCAGCATCTCGGAGCGGATCGGATGCTCCAGCGAAAGTGCATCCACCCAGGAAGGCAGAAACACATCCAGTTCCGCAAGCGGGAACTCGTTGAGCACGGTGCGCATCAGATTCGTAATGTCATTCTCTGTCAATTCCAAACAACTGAGACAAACACAGCTTACACCGTACTTCTCCGCAAGCGAGCAGGCCAGTTCCCTTGCTGTCTCGGAGCGGGGCTGTGCACTGTTCAGAACGATGAGAAACGGCTTCCCGATTGTCTGGAGTTCCTTTACGACTCGTTCTTCGGCCTCCACATAGTCTTCCCGGGGAATATCACAGATCGTCCCGTCGGTCGTGATTACAAGTCCGATGGTGGAGTGCTCCGAAATCACCCGATGCGTACCACGTTCCGCAGCCTCAGTCAGGGAGACTTCCTCTTCGAACCACGGCGTGGTCACCATGCGTTCGGTCCCATCCTCCAGGCGACCGGCTGCAGAGTCCACCATATACCCCACGCAGTCGATCAATCGGAGCGAAACGCTTACCCCTTCGTCCAGTTCGATGGAAACCGCTTCTTCCGGAACAAACTTCGGCTCTGCCGTCATAATGGTACGTCCGGATCCGCTCTGCGGAAGTTCATCCTTCGCACGCTCGCGCATATACACATTGTCGATTCGGGGAATCACCAGTGTCTCCATGAAACGTTTGATGAAGGTGGATTTCCCCGTTCGGACGGGACCCACTACGCCAAGATATACGTCTCCGTCTGTGCGTGTCGCGATGTCCTGATAAATCGTTGTCGTCGTTTCCATATTCCCGTCCCCTTTTTTGCAATCTACTGCAATCTATGTCCTGTGGGACAGGAATATGACGCTCAAAGGCCTTTTGCCGTTTGATTATGAACTTCGGAGATTTTCACATCCAGCCCGGGAAATCCCTCAAGCATCATTTCCCGCAATACAGGCGTTACAACATTCTCCGTACAGAAATGGTCTGCCTCGATGAGATTCAGGCCCAGTTCTTTTCCATCCAGCCAGTGATGATACCGAATCTCGCCGGTAAGGCAAGTATCACAGCCGCAGGCTGCGGCATCATAGATCAAGTCGCCGCCCGAACCGCCGCATACGGTGATTTTCCCGACAGGCCGGCCGGCGTCATAGAAGCGCAGGCCGCTGACATGCAGCCGATCCTGTACCGTTTTCAAAAACATCTCCATCGATGTTTCATCCGGCAGTTCACACACGCGGCCCAGCCCGGCAGGTTTTCCATCCGGACCTTCACCGATCGGCTCAACGACTTCCAGCACATTGACTCCGAGAGCTTCCGCCAGCGCATCGTTCACTCCGCCGTCCACGCTGTCAAGATTCGTATGCAGGCAGATGGCCGACAATCCGCTTTCCAGAAGCGCAGTCAGCCGACGTCCGCGGGGCGTACTGTCCACGATCTCCTTCACGCCGTCCAGAATAATCGGGTGATGCGACACGATAAGTTCCGCACCCCAGTCCTTTGCCTCCTGAATTACTTCGAGCGTGACATCAAGCGCCACCAGCACGCGATGCACTTCTTTCTCCGAATAACCCGCCAGCAGACCGACATTATCAAAATCCAGTTTCAGCCGCGCAGGGACACGCTGTTCGAAATATTGAGCGATCTCACAAACCTTCGGCATATTACATCCTCCCATTCTCTTTCAACGCACTCCGCATGCTGTAAAAACCGTCAAGTGCCTCCCGGAATCGCTCAGCCCTCTTGGCGTGCTCC
>JAUMXS010000123.1 GCA_030528965.1 Eubacteriales bacterium | reverse complement strand
GGAGGCTGTCAGCGAAGCTGACTGAGGGATTGACAAGCCCTCCGAGCCGGCAGACTGAGAAATGGTTTTCTCTTCCTCCGTCAAAAATCAAAGATTATTGCCGCCTCCCTCGTCAGAGGGCGGCTTTGGCGCGGTGCGGCAAACCGGAATTTATGCTTTTCGGTATTCAAACAGTCTGTAAAGCTTCTTTGCAAAGCTGCCCGCATACATTTTTTGAAAAATAAGCTTTTCGATGCCGTGCAATTCATCGATATATTTCTTCGGCGTCATAGGATGTTCTTTTACAAAATCAAAGCCGCCGTGCTGCAGCAGCATGGGGTCGTCGATGCCGTAAACTTCCGTTACGCCGACATCGTTTATCGGATTTTTGTATTTTGACAGTTTTGCGGCGGAAACAGAGTAACAATCCATCAGGAGCGAGAGCTGTTTAAAATGAGCACACAGATTCGCGGTCAGGTCCTGCAGCTGCCGGAGGGTCAGGTACATGCTCACGCCTTCCATCACAACAACCGCGCACGCAGTTTCGGGAATGTTTGCCAGCCAGCCGCCGTCTCTCACATCTCCGGCGATCATATGATAGTCGGCAGATTCGGAATAGTATCGCTTTCTCTCCCCGATGACCTCAGAAAAATCCACATCGTACCACGGATGTCCGGCAGAGCCGACGCGCAGGACTCTGCTGTCCATGCCGCATCCGATATGAATGACGACGGCTTCGTCGTTGCCGGCCAATTTCTGCCTTAGCCAGCTATCAAAAACCGCAGAACGGATCCCCATATAATAGGCAAGCCATTTCGATCTGGATCTTCCCTTGAGGGGAAAGCCTTCCGCGGCCCAGATCTCCTCCGCTTTTTTGTCATCCAGCAATATGCCTTTCCGGCTTACATAGGCTTTGCCGTATAAAGGGATATATAATGTTTTGTTCACAGCGTTCATATGATTACCTGCAAATTCGTAGGGATCGTTTTGGTTACATACTATCACACAGAGCAAGCCGAAACAAGAACAGGCACAGCAGATTGACCTGCTGTGCCTGAAAACTGTTTTGGGGAAAGCACCTCAAAGGGAGGCCCGGATGAAAGAATCGATGATCGGGGTATCAATCGTCCAGAGCGCGTTTGGCGGGGACGAGCACACGGATCTCGTAACTGCCGAAGGCGCCGTCGATGAGCTCTTTGTCGGGGGCTTTGGTGAAGAGCGAGACGATGGGAACGAGGATGAGTCCCGCGATCATGGCGAAGGCGCCGCAATTGATGGGAGACTGAAGGACGGCGGGGAAGCTGGCGCGCATGAGCATATTGAGGACCATGATGCCGGAACCGAAGAGGAAGCTGACCCAGCAGGCGGCTTTGGTGGTACGGCGCCAGTACAGGCCGTAGAGGAAAGGAGCGAGGAAGGCTCCGGCGAGGGCGCCCCAGGACACGCCCATGAGCTGGGCGATAAAGGCGAAGCCGCTCTTGTACTGCACGACGGCGAGCACGACGGAGATACTGACGAAAACAACGATCAGCACGCGGATGCACAGGAGCTGTTTTTTCTCGGTCATGTCCTTGATGACGGTCCCGCGGATGAAGTCGAGGGTCAGGGTGGAGGCGGAAGCCATGACGAGGGAGGACAGAGTGGACATGGAAGCGGAGAGCACGAGGATCACGATGACGCCGATGAGGAAGGGGGACTGGCTGGCGAGCATCGAGGGAATGATAGAGTCATAGCCTTCGGCGGCGACGATCTCGGGGGTGGAGAAGAGGCGTCCGAAGCCGCCGAGGAAGTAACAGCCGCCGGCGACGATGAGGGCGAAGATGGTGGAGATGACGGTGCCCTTGTCGATGGCCTTTTCGTTTTTGATGGCGTAGAATTTCTGGACCATCTGGGGAAGGCCCCAGGTTCCGAGGGAAGTGAGGATCACGACAGCGAGAAGGTCCAGGGGAGCGGGGCCGAAGAAGGAGGCGAAGACACCGGGCTGAGAGGAAGCGGCGGGATCGGAGACAGCCGCGAGGGAGGCGATGGAGGCGGTGAAGCCGCCGCCGGTCTTGAGGACGGCGCCGATGACGGCAACGATACCGGCCAGCATGATGATGCCCTGAATGAAATCGTTGATGGCGGTGGCCATGTAACCGCCGGCGACGACGTAAATACCGGTGAGGATGGCCATGAGCAGGATGCAGAAGGTGTAGTCGATATTAAAAGCCATGGAGAACAGGCGGGACAGACCGTTGTAGAGGGACGCGGTGTAGGGGATAAGGAAGATAAAGACGATGATGGAAGCGCCAAGCTTAAGGGCATTGCTTTCGTAACGCTTGCCGAAGAATTCCGGCATGGTGGCACTGTCGAAGTGACGGGTCATGAGGCGCGTACGGCGGCCGAGCACGACCCAGGCGAGAAGGGAGCCGATGAGGGCATTGCCGATGCCGATCCAGGTAGAGGCGATGCCGAAGCGCCAGCCGAACTGACCGGCGTAACCGACGAAGATGACCGCGGAGAAGTAGGAGGTACCGTAGGCGAAAGCTGTGAGCCAGGGGCCGACAGATCGTCCGCCGAGGACGAAGCCGTTGACATCGGAGGCATGTCGGCGGCAGGAGAAGCCGACGCCGAGCATGACGGCGAAGAAGAACACCAGAAGAGCGATTTTGACAGCCATGATAAAAACATCCTTTCCGGGGGGACAAACAAAAACGCCCCCCGCAATAAAAATTGCAGAGGGCGGATAAAACCGCGGTACCACCTCAGTTTACGTCGGTCTCGCGGCCGACGCCTCAACGGGTACAATCATACCCTGTACGCTGTAACGGGCGTACCCGTCGCGATCTACTGAGAGTGCGCAGGAGGCACTCCGTTGGGCGCGCGGCTCACGGGATGTATTCGCAGAGGGAATTGTCCTGCCGTCTCGCACCAACCGGCGGCTCTCTGAAGACGCATCCGACGCTACTTGTTCCCGGTCATAACCTGTGAACGCGGCCATTGTAAACCCGCAAAAAACGCTTTGTCAAGGCAAAGTGTTAAATTTGGAGCATTCCACGAAAGGAAAACGAAAGGATCGGGATAATTTCGTTTTCTTTTCACGAAACAGGACGTAAACCGGCCGTGTTATCCGGACGTTTATCGACTCGGCGCAGCAGTGCCCAAGGCTCTCTCATCGGTGGGAAGATTGGGCGCGGTACGCAGCAGTCAGACAAATTCAAAAAAGATAGGAAATGATAAAAAGGGCCGGGAGCTAAAGCTCCCGGCCACTCATTCGCCGTAATTGTTTTCGGAAAATATCCTGCAGATCCGCATACGGCTCACTCTTGAACGAATAAAGCCTCAGGCTTTTC